>CAOKFJ010000031.1 GCA_948467695.1 uncultured Allobaculum sp.
AAATTGTACATTTTATCTTTACCTAGATTGGACAAAATTTGTTTGACATTAACACCATATTGAACAATGAGACGAAAACGAATTGCGGTTTGCGTGAATTGCGGTACCTAAACCGTTGAAAACGAAATTCAGTATGATAAACTTTCATCGCTATGAATTGTCAAGTTATCCTGACGAATCTTCGCGAACACGCGATACTTTTCAACGAAAGCGCTGAAATTTCCAATCTGCCCGGCGGCACGGAAATCACGATGCGCAATGACGATCTCGAATGCAGATGGAAAATTCTTCCCCGCGGTGTGATTATTGAAAACCGCGAAGAAGCCGTATCGATTCTCTCGTTGTTCAACAGCGGAAAAGGACGCGTCCGCATTGTCTCCGAATTTGGAGAACTTGCCGCGGATCTGAGTGATGTTCGCATCGAAAGATCTCAACACGTCATACAGGTATCCTATTCGATTGCGCAGCAGGAAAGCTTTTCGTTTTCTCTGCAGTGCGATGATTTTTGTTTTTAACGATTCAAGCATTCCCGCTCTCCGCTTTTCATCTTTTCCATATAGTCTGTATGAAGCGTCTTCGCCCAAAGCAGAAGATGCAGAAAAGGCAGAATATATAGGATAAGCCGTAAAGCTTAGGAGACGGCTAACGTACGAGCGCCCGTAAACAACGTGCGGCAGCGCGCTCTTATCTATAAAAGGAGTGAAAAACATGTCTGTAAAAGGAGTGAAAAACATGTCTGCAATGGATCAGCAGCTCGCCGTAACCCTCGTTAACGCGGCGAAAAAAGCCTGGGATCTTGACCTCGACCCCAATGAAATTGTCATCGAGATCCCCAAACGCAAAGAACAGGGCGAATATGCCACCAACATGGCGATGAAACTTGCCCGTGTTCTGCATAAAAAGCCCGCCGACATCGCCAAAGAACTCGTGGAAGCTCTCGATGACGACTCCATCGAATCCGCAGTAATCGCCGGCCCCGGCTTCATCAACTTCTTCATGAAGAAAGACCAGTATTCCAAGATCGTCAATACAATTCTCGAACAGGGAAGCAGCTTCGGTCAGCATGAAGACAACGGCATCAAAATCAACCTGGAATACGTATCCGCAAACCCGACCGGAAGTCTTCACCTCGGTCATGCGCGCGGTGCTGCATGGGGCGATTCCGCTTCCCGTATTCTGAAAAAAGCCGGTTACGATGTAACCCGCGAATACTATGTAAACGATGCCGGAAACCAGATCGCAAACCTCGCGCAGTCTCTGTGGGCACGCTATGCACAGGCTCATGGACAGGACGCTGAAATCGGCCAGGACGGCTATCTCGGCGCCGATGTCAAAGCCAAAGCTGAACAGCTCGCAAAAGACTATCCCAATATCTATCTCGAGCCGACAGAAGAAAACCTCAACTTCTTCCGCAAAGAAGGCATCGCCTACGAGCTCGACAAAATCCGCCACGACCTTGACCGCTTCCGCGTGCACTTCGATGTATGGACAAGCGAACAGTCTTTGCGCGATGCAGGAAAAGTGGACACCGTACTGGAAGTCCTCGACAAGAACGGCTATACCTATGAACAGGACGGCGCTCTGTGGTTTAGAAGTACAGATTTCACCGATGACAAAGACCGCGTACTGCGCAAGCAGGACGGTTCTCTGACTTACCTGGTTCCGGATATCGCCTACCACAACAACAAATACGAACGCGGTTTTGATCAGCTCGTTGATTTCTTCGGCGCTGACCACCACGGCTATATTCCCCGTCTGAAAGCCTCCATGGCAGCTCTTGGCAACGATCCCGACAAGCTCGACGTCGACATCATCCAGATGGTTCGTCTGGTTAAGAATGGTGAAGAAGTCGTTATGTCCAAACGACTGGGCAATGCGACCACCATCATCGACCTTCTCGATCTGGTCGGCACCGATGCAGCGCGCTACTTCTTCAGCGCACGCGCCCTGGACTCCCATCTTGACTTTGACCTCGCTCTGGCTGTCAGCCAGTCCAACGAGAACCCTGTGTACTATGCACAATACGCTCATGCCCGTATCTGCTCGATTCTGAAAGCGGCTAAAGATGCGAACTACCCCGAACCTGAAAACTACGCCGGACTCGTTCATGAAAAGGAAATCGACCTTCTCAAAACGCTGTCCCAGTACCCGAATGTCATTGAACAGACTGCAAGAACCCGTCAGGTTCACAAAATCTCGCACTACATCCAGAACCTTGCTTCCAAATTCCACAGCTTCTACTCGGCATGCAAAGTCAATGATCCCGAAAACCCCGAACTGAGCGCGCAGCGCCTCGGACTGCTTCAGGCAACCCGAATTGTTCTGGCAGATGCACTCAACCTGATTGGTGTATCGGCACCGGAATCCATGTAATTTCTACGAGGAGTGAATTAGTATGAAAAAATCAATGATCGATAACGCATTTGACATTCTCACAGCAGAGAAAAAAGCGATGCGCTTCCTTGATCTGTGGCAGATCGTATCGAAAGAGATGGGCTTTACCCCCTCGCAGGCTGATGACAACATCGCCACCTTCTATACCGACCTTTCCCTGGACGGCAGATTTGCTTCTCTGCCCCAGAACACTTGGGATCTGCGCAAACGTCAGACAATGGCAGCTTCTGTTGTCGACACTGACTCCATCAGCGTGGAAGACGAAGAAGACTTCGTACCTGTTGATGATGAAGAAACCGTAGAAGAAGTCGCTGAAGAAACCGAAAGCGAAGACGAAGAATAAAAGATAAACGACATAAGTCCTGATTTTTTGCATTGCCGAAGAATCAGGACTTTTTTCGTTTGTGGATATCGCTTTTTCACTGGTGTCAACAAACTTTGACAGACAGAATCTTCCAGATCGGTAGTATGAAAGTAGACATGGAGGAGAAGCAGATGAATATTTCACAGATGATTCAGGAAAAGCGAAAAGAAAAGGGATTGTCGCAGGAGCAGCTAGCGGACAGGATCTACGTCAGCCGTCAGACAATATCCAACTGGGAGACGGGAAAAAGCATTCCGGATCTGGAAAGCGTTCTTCTTCTTTCCACATTGTTTGACGTTTCTGCAGATGAAATGATCCGCGGCAGACGCATCGAAGCGAAAGAGAATGGAAATCAGCAGCCGGAAAAGCAAGCTGCGCTGCATATCCTTTACCAGTCCTGGATCATGGCCGCTTCCATGCTGATGGCTATCGCGCTGTTTGCGGCATATATGAAAACCGATCAGATCCTTTTTCTGTTTTTTGCGGGAGTGATCTATGTTTTTGGATTTGCGATTTCTTTCTCGCTGGAAAAACTGAAAAAGCAGAACAATCTGACGACCTATCGGGAGATTGATGCGTTTCTGGAAAAAGGCGAAAAGCCAAAAGTTCGAAGCCGGGAAACGTGGAAATCTGTGCTTGGCAAAGCAGGCGCCGCGGCATTGGCTGGGATTGTTTTTCTCTGGTTTTTCATGCTTCTTTTTTAATCAGCCGATTGAGAGGATGGAAACGGAAAATAACGAATCCGCTTTGGTCTATGCGATGTAAAGCACCGGAAATCAAAATCTGATTTTCATATATTTAAAAGACGGAGTTGTATTGAAATAGATATTACTGCTTTATATAAAGTGGAAAAGTAAAAATCCTCCAAATCTGAGCGATCATCATGACCAGTCGGATATGGAGGATTTGTGCATTTGCGGCAGATATGGCTGCCTGGTATGGAACGATGGGAGAGCGACTGCGCTGATCGCTTTTTCGACGATGGCCGGGACAGAATAAACGGATTTATTCAGCAGCGTATGAGGGAACACTGCCGTCTTGTTCCATTGTGTCGGCTGCCCAATCGTCTGAAAGAATATCGGAATTCATATTTTCGCTGCTCTGCGATGCGGTTTCAGAATCGGATGCAGACGGATTTGAAGATACTGCTGAAGAATCGCTGTCCATGCCGGGACTGGCAAGGTCGGCATCAGGGATACTGACCTGAATGGTATAGTCGCCATCAGATCCGGCGCTTGCCGCAACAAGCTGTCTAACCGCGTTTTCGGCAGCTTTCTTTGCGTCAGAAAGAATGCCGTTGGTTTTCAGCGCTTCTTCCTGTTTGCGCATTTCAAGGTTCAGATTGTCGAAGATGTCATCGGCTTTGAGCGGATTGAAGATGTTGTTGGACTCGTCATAGACTTCGATGGAATCGGGATCGATTTCGTTGGAAAGAATCTGCACCGGCGGGCAGGTCACGTCAATCACATTGCCATGGATGTTCACATCGATATCCGATGTATTGAATCCAAGAGAAACTTTTCCCTGGTATGTGTACAGCAGCCGTTTTCCGGTGAAGGGAATATTCCAGTCGGAGAGCTGCTGGTAGTTTTCAATTTTGCCGATACCGGAATAGTAGTTGTAGCTTGAGACAAGATCCTGGGCTTCAACGAGTGTGTTCTTGAGCGTGGTCGAAGTAATATTCGTAACGGATTTTAACGAGAGCTGCGAGCCGAGCATGACGCCAAAGGCAAGAACGCATCCAATCGCGATCATCACAAGCGCTGCGGAAACACGCGGGCGAAGGCGGTACTTTCTCTCTCTTTTTGGTTTTGCGTGTCGTGTTCTGGTGCTGGAGACTTTGCGCGGCGGCTTCTTCGAAGCTGTTTTTTCGAAATAGATTTCGTCTTCGCCCTCTTCTTCGACAGAGTCATTCGACGCGGATCCAGCGCTGGCGCGGTAGCGGGGAAGATCATGCATACGGGTATGAGATTTTCTTTTTGAAGCTTTCTGTCCCGGCATCTTTTCGTTTTGCGCAAATTCAAAAAAATCAGCTTCGAGAAGATCCTGATTTGCCGATGGTTCGGATTTTGAATGTTCCCAACCGCTCGTGGTATCGTCTGGCGTGATGCAGTGCGGGTCTGCGGTGCCATGATGCAGTCGGGCGGTTCGTTTTGGCAGTTTTTGGGTCATCGGTAATACCTCCTTTGTGAAGTCGTCTGCGTGAAATCTCTTCTGATGGCAGAAAGCGGATTTCGATTCGGTTCGATTGAAGGATGATTATGTTCATTGTTCGCCCAGGCACGATAGAACGACTATGGTGTGGTCGAAAGCAAAGAACAGGAAAAAGAAGGCGCGAAGGATAGAAGCGCCTTTTGTTTCATTTCCATTCAAACCAGAGAAATTGTACGAAAAAAGCGGGTTTTGTGAAATAGAATAAAATGTGAACAAATGTGAGATTTCTGTATTTATTTGTTAATAAAGATCAAGCAAAACGGATAATAAAGAAACAATCTGTTAAGAGTGGATGAGCGATGGATAAAGGCGATGTCATGAAAGCGTCATCATGCGCCTGCGTGCTTTAGGCAAAGTGTGAAGCGCAGTTTTTCTTCGTGGACAACCAGGCACAGGAAAGCGTTGCGGTCGCTTGATTGCCCGTGAATTTTGGAGCGGTTATACTGAGTCTATGAATAAAGAATCTTTTCGTCTTCAGCTGCTCGAAGACGGCATGGAACTGTCGTCTGCACAGCTTGAACAATTTGAACACTACCTTCATCTGATTCAGGAATGGAATCAGAAAATGAATTTAACTGCGATTACGGATGATGCCGGAATCTGGGAGAAGCATTTCTACGATTCGGTCGTTCCTTTTCTGCATACCTCTTTTGCGACACTTTGCGATGTCGGCTCCGGTGCCGGCTTTCCGGGCATTCCGGCGGCGATTGTCTGGCCGGACCGTCATTTTACGCTGGTTGAACCGCTTGCAAAGCGCTGCCGCTTTTTAAATGAAGTGAAAGAACAGCTCGGTCTGCGCAATGTGACAATCGTCAACGCGCGTGCGGAAGACTATGTCAAAGAGCACCGCTGCGAATTTGACGCCGTCAGCGCCCGCGCTGTAGCCAGACTGTCCATTCTTATGGAACTGTGCATTCCCCTGCTCAAGGACGATGGAACGTTTATCGCGCTCAAAGGCGCGGCAGGACACGAAGAACTTGCCAATGCCAAACCGGCTTTGCGCGCGCTTCATGTCCGACTCGATCATGAAGAAGCTTTCGAGCTGGGAAGCGAGGGCAGCCGCATCAATTTCTATTTCAAAAAAAGCGCGCCTACGCCCGCAAAATACCCGCGCGCGTATGGTGTGATCAAGAAGAAACCCTTGGAGGAAACCAATGGCTAAGATTATCGCAATTTCAAACCAGAAAGGCGGTGTCGGCAAGACAACGACCGCGATCAACTTGTCGAGCGCTCTGTCCTATCTGGGGCTGAATGTCCTCCTTGTCGATTTCGACTCCCAGGGCAATGCGTCTCAGGGACTGAATGCTCTCAAATACAATGACCAGCCGACCATCTACAACGTTCTGCTTGAAGGACTGCCGGTGCGCGACGCGATTGTGCATGGCGAGAAGACAAAGATTGATATCCTTCCCGCCAACGTATCACTCGCAGGTGCCGACCTGATCATGGATCGTCTGGAAACCGGAAAAGAAAGACTGCTTAAAAACGCGCTCGAGCCGGTGCGCGACGCGTATGATTTCATCATCATTGACTGTCCGCCCTCTCTGGGTCTGCTCAATACCAACGCTTTGACAGCCGCCGACAGTGTGCTGATTCCTGTACAGTGCGAATACTATGCGCTGGAAGGTGTAACGCAGCTGCTGCTGACGATTCGCATGGTGCAGAAAACGAGCAATCCGAATCTTCGCATTGAGGGCATCGTCATGACGATGTTTGACTACCGCACCCGTCTGTCGGTCGATGTTTCGCAGGAAGTCCGCCAGACGTTCGGACGCCTTGTGTATCAGAACTCCATCCCCCGCAATGTAAAACTGTCCCAGGCTCCCAGCCGCGGCGTTTCGATTTTTGAATACGATACCCGCTGCAAAGGCGCAAAAGCCTATGCGGCTCTTACCCGTGAAATGCTTCATATCGAAGAGGACATATAACATGACTGCCAATCTCAAAGGTCTGGGAAAAGGATTCAATCAAATATTCGGATCTGACGTTTCGAATGTGCTCGATGCGATTCAGAACGGCGAGCCGGTTTCCACTGAGATAAACACAAGCGAGCCCGCGCGCATTTCGGTCAACGAGATTCGCCCCAACCCATATCAGCCCCGCAAAGTGTTTGATGAAACCGCGCTTGAAGAACTTGCCGCCTCGATTCGCGAACATGGTGTCTTTACCCCGATTCTGGTCAAAAAAAGCATTCAGGGCTATGAACTGATCGCCGGCGAGCGCCGTCTGCGCGCGAGCCGTCTGGCAAATCAGACAACGATTCCCGCCATTATCGTTGACTTTGACGATAAGCAGATGATGGAAATCTCGCTGCTCGAAAATATTCAGCGTGAAAATCTCAATGCGATTGAAGAGGCTAAAGCGTATGATCAGCTGCTCAAAACGCTTCATTATACGCAGGAGCAGCTTGCCGCGCGCGTGGGCAAAAGCCGTGAACATGTGGCGAACCTGCTTCGACTGCTTCGTCTTCCGGATGAAGTGTCTCAGCTGGTTGCCGACAAAAAACTGTCCATGGGGCATGCCAGAGCGCTCCTTCCGCTCAAAGACAAAAAACTGATCACGCAGGTGGCGGATCAGGCAATCAATGAATCCTGGTCAGTCCGCATGATTGAAGCCAGAGTGCGCACCATTCTCGAACAGAAAGAAAAAGAAAAAACACGTCTGGAAAAGATGTCGAAGAAGGCGAAATATGACGCCGACTTTGTAGTGCATTTAAGTCCGGAAGAAGAAGAGCGGCATGAAAAAGAGGAACAGGAAAATATGTTTCTTCGCGAGGCGTGCCGAAATCTCGAAGAGCATTTTCAGACGCCTGTCAAAATCCGTTCGAACTCCATCGTTATCCGTTATGAAGACAATCGCGATCTGACGCGCATTCTCGAACTTCTCGGACTGACGGAAGAATAGTCTTGTTCACATTTCCGAAAAATTGAAAAGTGCCTCGCTGCACGCTTGATTTAGCGTACAGTGAGGCACTTTTTCTGTCGATTTATGTCTTTCGACTGCGTTTTTTCTATTTTCTGTTTTCCATGTACAAGCCGCCGTTTAGCTGCGAGGCAGTAAACGCCTGGGCGCGTTTGAGTGCAAGTCTGCCATGACGCGTATGCGTGCAGAGCCCGCCGGCATGCACGCCGGCGATTTTTCCTGTGCACAGATGATCCATGCGCGCGACGCCGCAAAGGGCAAGCTTTTCGCAAAGCGCTTCAGAGCAAGGTCTGAGCGGGTCTTTGTCGGAGAGGATAACCGCAGTTGGAGGAAAGCGTTCATCGACATAATGCAAAGGCGAAGCCGCTTTTGCATCGCTGGATTTTACAAAGGCAAGAGAGTGCTCTCTGCCCTGTCCGGTAAATCCCGTCAGACAGTCTTCGATATTGGGAAAATCAAGAGAGAGAATGCCTTCGAGATCGTAAATACCGCTGATCAGCACACACGCCTGCGGATTGAATTCGCGGTGATGCGAGAAGCGGATGTTCAGTTTGTCATACAGTTCATGATGACGGGATATCGCGGCGATGAATGCCGCAATGTAGGCTCCGGCGGATTCGCCGGCAAGAACAATGCGGGTGGTATCGAACTGATGAATATGAGCATGGTCGAATACCCACTCGATTGCGCGAAACGCCTGCTGGAGAAAGGAGGGAAAGGGATGATCGATGCCGCAGTTGTAATCGACATTGACTGCTGCATATCCTTCTTCCGCCCATTTGGCGCAATAGTACAGGCGCGGTTCTTTCGAACCGCTCGTAAAGCCGCCGCCATGAAAGTAGATAAATACCGGGCGAAGATTGTCTCTGCTGTCGAGTGTGTCGTACACATCAAGCAGAGAGTGTCCGCGCGTGTCGTCATAGCGTATGTTTTTCTGTTTGCGTACACCTTTTGTAGAGGTGTGCAGAATCAGATGGAGCGATTTGTCGCTGGCCATCTGCATCGCTTTGACGAGGCGGGCGCGGATTTTTTCTTTTCTGGTCATAGTGTTTCCTGTTCGGACCGTTTGGATTTCTTTCGAAATGAACGGTCTTTGATCATGCCGGCACAAAGCAGGCATTGGTTTGCGCATGATGCCTCTTTTATGCCGGCAATTGAATATACCATGCATTGCAGGCAGGCAAGCAAATGAAGCAGATGGCACAATGAAAAAATCCGAAACGGAATATGTGCCAATCCATGGATGAAAATCTGAAAATCAGATGCAATTCACATGCGGTGCATGATGCGTATCGTGCAAATCTTTCTTTCAGACTGCCTTATGCCGACTGAATTTATGGCGTATATGCCCTGCTTTTTCAGATTCAACACGCAGGAAAAGGAATAAACGGCTCATATGTGCATCTGCAGAAAACGGCTGCGCGTCTTTGCTCGATTGGAGCATGCCAGGACGTGCAGCCGTTTTGATCGGAAAAAACAAGTTTGATTAGATTCCGCTTTTGCCGGTGTATTTCCAGCGGTTGAGAAGAAAGCGGATGCGCTTGATCGTTTTTTCAAGTCCATGATCGGCGAGATACTGCAGCAGATAGCGGATCTGCCGCTCGGTATCCGGATGGAAGACGGTCGACTTGAGATTGTCTTCAAAGTACTTCAGCGCGCTGTCGTCTCGGTACTCGTCTTTCATGTACGTCATCGAAGCGGCGACGCGGTCGCAGAACATTTCAACGATATAGTTGAACGCCATGGGAGTAGCGCGCAGTCCGTCCTTGCCGTTGTCGATCCAGTATTCCCAGTGATGCGGGTTGCGGCCTTTGTGATGCAGCCAGGAAGTGGAATAGCCTTCAACTTCTTTCTGCGCGTTGATTGGCGAGCGAAAGCCCTGATAGTAGCGAAAACCGGTGCGCAGTTCGATGGGCGAGTATTTGGAAAGATCCTGTTTATACAGTCCGCATCGAAAGCAAAGCCAGGTCACTTTCCATTTGTGTTCGTTGATTGTGTGAAGATGTCCTTTGACTTTTTCTGGATCGTACATGCGAGTCTCCTTCTGATGCATCACTTGCTCGCAAATACGTCCACGGTTTCTGTTTAATGCTTCGGCTGGCAGACAGATCAGCGAACGCGTTCGAGTTCTTTTTTCGAAGCGTCCAGAGCAGAGGCGACTACAGCGTCCATGTCGTAGTACTTGTATTCGCCAAGGCGTCCGCCGAAGATGACGTTTTCTTCTGTCTCGCCGAGTTTTTTGTATTTGCGATAGAGGTCGCTGTTCTTTTCGTCGTTGACCGGATAGTACGGTTCATCGCCGACTTTCCATTCCGAGCTGTACTCGCGTGAAATGATGGTGACCGGCGATCCGAGGTCTTCAAACCATTTGTGCTCGATAATGCGTGTCCAGGGGGTCTGCGCGTCGGTATAGTTGACGGCGGCGTTTCCCTGGAAGTTGTCGGTATCGAGCTTTTCGGTTTCAAAGCGGACAGAACGATATTCAAGCGGACCGAGTGAATACTTAAAGTATTCATCGATCGGGCCGGTAAAGACAATGGTCTGCGCAATGGAATTCCACTTTTCGCGGTCTTTGAGGTAGTCCTGTTCGAGTTCGACGGAAATACCATCGAGCAGATTTTCGACCATCTTCGTGTAGCCGCCGATGGGGATGCCCTGATAGAGGGCGTTGAAGTAGTTGTTGTCGAAAGTCAGACGCACGGGAAGGCGGCGTATGATGAACGCGGGAAGTTCGCTGCAGGGGCGTCCCCACTGTTTTTCGGTATAGCCCTTGATCAGCTTTTCATAAATATCGCGGCCGACCAGTTTGATCGCCTGTTCTTCAAGGTTTTTCGGTTCGCCTTTGATCTCGGCGCGCTGCTCTTCGATTTTCTTCTGAGCCTGCTGCGGGGTGACAACGCCCCACATCTTGTTGAAGGTATACATGTTGAAAGGAAGAGAATACAGTTCGCCTTTGTAGTTGGCGACAACGGTATTGGTGAAGCGGTTGAATCGGGCAAAGCGGTTGAGATACGTCCAGACGTCCTCGTTGTTGGTGTGGAAAATATGCGCGCCGTACTGGTGCACGTGGATATTGTCTTCCAGGCGGGTGTAGATATTGCCGGCGATATGGTTTCGACGGTCGATGACTTTGACTTTTTTTCCGGCATCCGCCATCTGGCGTGCAAAAACAGCACCATACAGACCGGCGCCGACGATCAAATAGTCGTATTCATATGCAGAATGTTTTTCAGACATTAAAATCTCCTGTTCCGTCAAAGGCTTATGGCAGCGCAGTAAAAGACGCATGAATATGCGGCACTGCCGCATGGATCATCTGAAAAGCTCATAAGACTGACGGTCTATGGTTGAAATTCATTATTTATTGTATCCAAAAATGGAAAATCATCGATTTCTGTACCCGCCTAAGATACTTTTGCGCTGAAAGTATTTGCAAAATAGTCATAAACGCTAATAATTCAACAGGAACTTTAGGTAAATGTCCTGAGATTTGTGGTTGCACGGATTTTGGGGGGATTGCTATAATCCGGAGTTTGTCAGTTTTTGAAGAGTAAAAAGGGCTTAATTGACTATAT
>CAOKFJ010000032.1 GCA_948467695.1 uncultured Allobaculum sp.
CGAAAATGCCTTTTCTTTCGACGCATTCGATATAGCCCTCCTGCTCGAGCAGACTCAGAGCCTGTTCAACTGTCGAGAGCGATATGCCCAGATCAGCGGCGAATGTTCGTTTGGAGGGCAGGCGGGTATGGGCGCTGAAACGTCCGGATTCAATATCGCGGCGAATGTGCCGGTAGAGATCCTGCGCAAGAGGCTTTTCAAGGGGATAATCGATCATCTGGTCTGTTCCTTTTTTCTTTTTCTGATCCTTTTGATCGGATCAGATCTGAGTATACTAAAACGCATTGAAAGCGTGATGAAAAACGCTGAAAAATATAGAAAGAAAAAAGGAGAGTTTTATATGATGCAAACCGCGAATATCTATCCGGTATCCACAAAGAAACATTCTGTTTTATGGCTGACGACATGCGCCATGTTTATGGCGCTGACCATTATCCTTTCAAGTTTTGGCGTACCGGTGCCCGGCGGAAAACTGTACTTGTGCGATATCGCGATCACAACCGCAGCCATTCTGCTCGATCCTTTAGGCGCCATGCTTGTCGGCGGTCTGGGTTCGTTTATCGGCGATGCGCTGTTCTACCCGGCACCGATGTTTGTTTCGCTTGTCGTGCATGGCGTTCAGGCGTTTGTGATCAGCTGGTGCGCGCATCATCTGTTTGCGAAAAAGCCGTTTTACGGCGCGCTTGTCGGCGTGTGTCTGGGATGCATTATTCTGGTCGGCGGGTATACGCTTGGAAAAATCTATGTGTATTCCACGTTTGAATACGCCATGATCAAGCTGCCGTATGAAATCGCCCAGGGTGTCATCGGCGCTTCGAGCGGCCTGCTTCTGACCTATGGCATGGGCTTGCGCAAAGCGTGGCTGTCGCTGATTAGACGTTCGGGAAGAGCGGTATAGTGTATCGCATCGCGGCTGCACGAGTTTTTGCGCAGGGATGAGATGAACATCACTGTAAATATATAAGGATAACTCATGAAGAAAATCGAAAAGCGAACGCGGAAAAACGCATGCCGAAAGAAGGCATGTTTATGGTGCGGCGATAGATGAATAAATTTTCGCTATACTGAAGACATGACCTACGATGCAATCGTGCTTGCCGCCGGCAGAGGGAGCCGCAGCGGCTTAGCCTACAATAAAGTTCTTTTTCCCTTTGAGGGCCGTCCGATTTTGTGGAAAAGCCTTGAACTGTTTGCGCTTGATGACGAGTGCGCGAAAGTCGTCGTCGCCTGCGCCTCAGACGAAATCGAAGAGTTTTCCCGACAGTTTGCGATGAACAAAGTGGAATTTGTGTGCGGCGGAAAAGACCGCCAGGATTCTGTGCGAAACGCACTGACCAAATGCGCTTCGCCTTATGTGCTGATTCACGATGGCGCGCGTCCCTTCTGTTCTGAAGAACTGCGCGAGCGCATCAAAACCGCGCTGAAGACGCATCCTGCCGTGATTCCCGGCCTGGATGTCGTGGATACGATCAAGGAAGTGGATGAAAACGGACTGGTCGTGCGTACCCCGAAGCGATCAATGCTCAAAGCGGTGCAGACCCCGCAGGCTTTCGAGACAGAGATGATCGTGCAGGCGCTCGATATGGTGCAACAGAACAATATTCAGGTGACCGATGACGCGCAGGCGGTGGAGATCTGCCTGCATGTTCCTTCGCTGGTTGTTGCCGGCGACCCGCAGAATTTCAAAGTCACTTCGCCGCAGGATATTGAACGCCTCAGTGCATAAGACAGCAGATTTTATCTTTGTGAATGCAGATTATTTGATGATGAAAATACTGTCAGTCTTCATCGATTGTTTCTGTTCACTGCGTTTATGGATTTGATCAAGCGATAAAACCGCATCGCCAAGCAGAGGCGATGCGGTTTTCATGTTTCTGATAAAAATAAAATCTAAGATTTTGAGTTTCAAATCCATAAGAAAAAAGTAAGGTTTTGATTTGCATGAGCACAGAATTGATTTTATACAATACACATATGAAACCTCTCATTCCCGAATCGAAAACATCCCTGCAGACCGGTCTGACCGACGAGCAGGCATCGCATAAACCCTCCAATCAAATTCCATCGTCGCATCAGGAGACGACAGCGGAAATGGTGATTCGAGAGTTTTTTTCATTTTTCAACATCATCAACTACATCCTTGCCGGACTGATCATTCTGACCGGCAGTTATCGAAATCTCCTTTTCATGGTGATTGTGCTGTCCAACACGTTCATCGGTCTTTTTCAGAAAATCCGCTCGAGACGCGTGCTCAACAAGCTTGCGCTCATTCACCAGCAGACATTCCCGGTTCTGCGAAGCGGCGTGTGGCAGACGCTTCCTGTCGATCAGATCGTGCAGGGCGACATTCTCCGGCTTTCATCCGGCGCGCAGATTCCCTGTGACTGCGTAGTCAGACAGGGCGAATGCCAGGTCAATGAAAGCATGCTCACCGGCGAGAGCGATCCGATCGACCGCGCGCAGGATGGTCCGCTTTACGGCGGCTGCTTCGTGGTCAGCGGTCAGGTGCTTGCGCAGGCGGTAGAAGTCGGCGCCAATCAGTACATGGCCGGCATTCTCGCGGATGCCAGGCGCAGCAAGGAGCAGCCCAGCCAGCTTCGCGATCTGCTCAACAACCTGATCAAGTTCTGCACCTGGATGCTTATTCCAGCCGGCGCGCTTCTGTTCGTCAAGCTCTTCTATTTTTCCGATCTCAGCCTCAATACCTCGATTCTCAATACATGCGCCTCGATGATCGGCATGATTCCCGAGGGACTGATGATTCTGACATCCACCGCGCTTGCCGCTGCCTCCGTTAAAATGGCAAGGCAGGCGGTTCTGATTCACGATCTGTATTCAGTCGAAGGACTGGCGCGCGTTGATACGCTGTGTCTGGACAAAACCGGAACAATCACCAGCGGCATGATGAATGTCACCCGCTATGTTCCGCTTGACGGACAGAGCGAATCCACGATGAAGCAGAATCTTTCCGATCTTTTCGGGTCGCTTGAAGACGACAACGTAACCGCGCAGGCGCTTCGCCGCTCGCTTGCCGATATTCACCCGCGCAGAAGAGCGGAAAAGAAATATCCATTTTCTTCGATTACCAAATGTTCCGGCGCCCGTTTCGGCGATGAGACCCTGCTGTTTGGCGCGTATACCTTTCTGATGGCACATCCTGATGAAGAAGTTCTCGCGCAGATCGAGGGCTACGCCGCAAAAGGGCTGCGCGTTCTGGCGCTGGCGAAAACAGGAGTGATCGACAAACTTGAACCGGGCGACTACACGCTTTGCGGCCTGGTGCTGATCGAAGACGAAATCCGTCCGGATGCCCCGCGCATTCTGAGCTACTTCAAAGAACAGGGTGTCGATATCAAAGTCATCTCCGGGGACATGGCGCAGACCGTCGAAGCCATCGCCCGCAGAGCGGGTGTGGACGGCGATGCGATCGATATGCAGCATGTAGCGCCTGACGAAATTGATGAAGCGGTGCGCAGCCATTCGATTTTCGGACGCGTAACACCCGAACAGAAAAAACTCATGGTTGCTGCTTTGCAGAAACAGGGACACACCGTGGGCATGACGGGAGATGGCGTCAATGATGTCATGGCGCTCAAGCAGGCGGACTGTTCCATTGCGATGGGCAGCGGTGCGCAGGCGGCGCTTGCGGTCAGTTCTCTGGTGCTGCTGCAGGATCAGTTTTCGATTCTGCCGGGCATTGTCATGGAGGGACGCCGTGTCATCAACAACATTCAGCGCACTGCCTCGCTCTTTCTGGTAAAAACCGTCTTTTCTTTTGTTCTGACGCTTATGACAGTGGCGTGGATGCGTTCGTATCCGTTCATTCCGATTCAGCTGACGCTTGTGTCTTCGTTTGGCACCGGTATTCCGGCGTTTATTCTGACCTTTGAAAACGACACGAGCCGCCTGAAAGGCAACTTCATGGTCAGCGTTCTCTCTCGCGCCATACCCGGCGCTCTGGCGGTGTGTCTTGGCGTGGCGATGCTGTATGTCGGGTTTGAAACCGGCATTGTCTATCTTCCTGTCAATGTATTCCAGACGATCTGCACGATTCTTGCGGCGATCAATGCCATGTGCGTGCTCTACTGGATATGCCGTCCGCTGTCGCTTGTGCGTCTGCTTGTGCTGATCGGCTGCGCAGCCGGATTTGTGATCGTGATTCTTGCTGTTCCACAGGTCTTCTCGCTCGTGCATCTGAATATGCTGCAGTTTATTACCGCGCTTTGCGTAGCCGGACTGCAGGTGGGCGGCTTTCTGCTTCTGCAGAAAGTCAACTGGCGAAAGTTCCTTTCCGGCGCACTGCCCGAATCCCTTCGCTAAGCTGAGTCTGCACATCCAAAATTATTGAGAATATGAAAAAACGGATCGTTTGCGCGATCCGTTTTTGTCTGTGTGCATGAAAAGACGATTGAAATTTCGAATGCTGAATTAGTCTTCGTCAGTTACGCGGATGGATTTGATGACCTGATCGGTGAGCGGTTTGTCGCTGCGGTTTGTCGGTGTCATGGCAACGCGGTTTACAGCGTCCATGCCCTCGGTCACTTTACCGAAAGCGGCATACTGGCCATCGAGATGCGGCGCGTCTGCGTGCATGATGAAGAACTGGCTTCCTGCGGAGTTGGGGTCGTAGGCGCGAGCCATGGACAGAACGCCACGAGTGTGCTTGATATCGTTTTTGGCAAAGCCGTTGGCTTTGAATTCGCCGGGGATGGTGTATCCGGGACCGCCCATGCCGGTGCCTTTGGGATCGCCGCCCTGGATCATGAAGCCGGGGATGACACGGTGGAAAATGAGTCCGTCATAGAAGCCTTCGTTGGCGAGCTTTTCAAAGTTCTCAACGGTTTTGGGGGCTTTTTCGGGGTAGAGTTCGCCAGTGATGGCAGAGCCGTCGGCGAGGGTAAGGGTAAATTTTTTCATAAAACCTCCTGATCAGGGCAGTGCCCTGTTTCTGGTTTCTATTGTAGCTCAAAGAAAAAGCGCGCATGAAAATTGAACCTCTTTCCAAACGAACGCTTACGACAGTGAAAGAACGTATTGAAGAAACCTGTCGTTGTTTGAAGAAAACTGCATGTACAATTGTATAGTTGTTTATGACCGATATTGTCAGTCTGCCTGTATGCGGACATCGCGTTAAGCATGCATCGCTCTGGAATGGATATGACATCGGTACAAAGGAGGGTCCGGATATGGCTGCTCAGAAAATCCTGTTATGCGCATTGAGCGATCCGCTTGTCGATCTGCGCAGAGTCACTATGGTCGCGGAGGTTCTTGCGGATTATGGTGTCGAAAGCGAGTTTGCCAAATCGCTTCGCGAAGTCTGCACACCCGAAGAGAAAGCGGAAGAATTCAACCGCGCTTTGCGCTCGCAGCGCTATGCGTGGATTCTCGATTTTTCCGGCGGCAATCTGGCAAACCTCGTTCTTCCCTACATCGATTACGATGCCTATCGCGCTTCGCGCACATGGTATGCGGCGTTTTCGGACGGCACGTGCATTGTCAACGCGCTTGCGGCATGTTCCGGCAAACGGGCGATGCTGTTTGGCGTGTGGCAGCAGAACAAACTCAACGCCACGCTTAAGCTCATACGCACAAAACGCATGCAGACGCAGATCATCCCGCTCACTGAAAATGCCTACTATCCGCGCCACGCGCAGGTGTACGGCGGCAATATGCGCTGCTTTCTCAAACTTGCGGGAACCGGGCGCATGCCGAGCCTGGATGACGCGATTCTCGTACTGGAATCTTCATCCGCTGATCTCTATCTGTTTGAATCCATGGCTGCGCAGATGGCGCAGCTCGGGCTGTTCGACAATCTTCGCGGCATCGTTTTAGGACGGTTCAATCGTCTGGAAAAACAGATCGGCTCGAAAGAGCTGGCATGGGCGAAAATGATCGAGATTCTTGGCAGCATGACGCACGGTCCGATTCCATACTTTGCGGCGCCGATGCTGGGACATCTCGAGAACGGCGAGGGCATCTGGATCAGCGCGGGCGAAAGCGCTAGAGAAGTGCTGACCTGCCAGAAGCACCTGCGCTATGAAATGCCGGAGCAAGCTTCGTTATCCAGAAAACCGGCAGTCGAACGCAAAGCCGCTCCGGGAAGACCTATCAGAAAAAAAGCGGAAAGCAGCGGGACCGCGATCAGCGCCAATCCGGGTGCCGCCGATCCCGAGCTGATGGAACAGCTTCGCGCACAGGCGAAAAAAGCGGCGAGACAGAATCCCGGTCTGCAGGAACAGAACCGCACAGAACTGCTTCGGCCGTTTGGAAACCGTTAGTGCGGAGCGATCCTGTTATAGAACTGCGCTATGCGCTCTGCAGCCGGACACGCAGATCGGTGTTCTGGCTGTCTTGTATAAAATGAAATGCTCCTTTGAGGAGTCTGAGGAAATGCAATGAAAATGAATTCGAAAAGCGCACCTTCGCAGAATGCGGGCGAAAAGAAGAAATGGGTCAACCCGTTTCGATTCACCTCTCTGTTCAAGCCGATGGTGTACATGGCGATCTTCTGCATCGCTTACGCCTTCGGGTATCTGAGCTTTATCAACATTAGTGCCGGAATGAGCCAGATCGCCGCTCTGCTTTGCGGGGCGCTGATTCTTTCTGTATTCGGCGTAGCGCTCTATTTTGTGTGCACTCTTGTATGGGGCAAAAAAAGAGCGACGCTTGGCGCAAAGAAAATCGCGCATGTGTGGATTGTCTGCCTTGTGCTTGCGCTGTTTACCTCTTTTGGCATCGGACCGCTCGCGTATGCGGGAGGCAATACGCTGATGCTGATCGCCGGCGCAGTGCTCGGGCTTGTCATGCTTCTGTTCGCGCTCCCGACACTTATTCTGTTTTTCTATGCGGTATACAGCGGTCATGAAAGCTGGAACGATCAGATTCTTGCGGTGATGGACTACTGGAAATCCAATCCGATGCGCATCATCAACTACTGGCTTGTAATCTTTCTGATCATGTACCTGTGGGACAACATGCTTGCCGGTCCATTGTATTCGGCTGGCGCATTCGACGCTCCGGCGCTGTTTTCCAATCTGATGTATCTCAGCCAGCCGGGAACGTTTACGATCCTGCTGCTGATGAACGGCACGGCGCAGGTCACCGAACTGGTGATGCTGACGACGATGGGCGCGATTATCCTGGTCTTTCTTTCCTGCAACACCATCAGCTGGATCGGTCATGTATGCAAAGCGGCAGAGCTGACTACGCTGGAAGCCGCAAAAGAAACAAAAGCCGAAAAGACGGATAAAATCCGTAAAAAGAATCAGAAATAAACTATAGGGAATAACCGCATACAAGCGGTCATCAGAAAGGATAAGGCTGAGAACTAGACTATGAGTACAGATCTGGATCATCTCAAACTGTCCCCATCCCAGAAAACCTTTCTCGCCAAGCGAAACATCAAAACTCTTGATCAGCTTCTTCATACTTATCCCTACCGCTACTCGAAAGTCGAGCCGCCATCCGAGTGGAAAGAGGGGGAAGAAGTTCTGTTTTGCGGACGAATTGAACGAAGCGAAAAAGCCCACATGGTTTCCGGCCAGAAAGGGGTAATTCGCTTTTTTGTTTCTGCCTGGGACAGAACCATCGACGTATCGGTCTTTTTTCAGGGCTACTATCCCCAGTTTCCGCCCGGAAAAGACATTACCGTCTGCGGCACCTGCACGGCATCGGGCAAAGTGCGCGCGACGTGGACCAGCTTTCAGACACTCGATGAAGGCGTGGTTTTATATCCCCACTATTCGCTGCCGGCGAAAACCAGACGCGATACAATGCTTCGCATTATGAAAAAAGCGCTCCCTCATGCAGGGGAGCTTGAAGACCGCGTTCCGGCAAGGCTGCGCCGGAAATATCATCTGCCATCGCTCAAGCAGGCGCTTGCGCTCGTGCATCATCCCGCCAACGAAGCCGAACTGGCAGCAGGCGTGCGCGCGATGAAATACGAGGAGTTTCTAAGCTTTCACTGCGCCAGACTTGCGCAGTCCCAAAGACAGTCGAAAACACCGCGCATGTTTGACCGATCGCTCATCGATGAAAAAATCGCCACGCTGCCCTATACGCTCACCGCGGATCAGCAAGGCGCGCTTGAAGATATTCTGGATGATATGAACAAAGACACGGTTATGTATCGTCTGGTGCAGGGTGATGTCGGCTGCGGCAAGACCGCGGTGACGGCTATGGCGCTGTACGCCTGCGCGCTGTCCGGCAAACAGGCGACTCTGCTTGCGCCGACAGAACTGCTCGCCCGACAGCACGCCAAAACGCTGGAAGGATTCGGTATTGAAGCCAGTCTTCTGTGCGCTTCGATGCCGAAAAAAGAAAAGAACAAGGTGCTCAAGGGGCTGAAAGAAGGCAGTGTGCAGATTGTGGTCGGCACGCATTCGCTGTTTCAAAGCGGTGTCGAGTTCGACCGTCTTGGTCTTGTGGCAGCGGATGAACAGCACCGCTTTGGCGTTCTGCAAAGACGAGCGCTGATCGAAAAGGGAAGCGAAGCGGATGTGCTTCTGCTCAGCGCGACCCCCATTCCCCGAACAGCCGCGCACTTTTTATATGGCGATATCGATCTTTCCTCGATTCGTACGCAGCCGCCAGGAAGACAGCCGGTCAAAACGAAAGCGTATTTCTCCTCGAGCATGAAACCGGCGCTGCCGCGCATTATCGAGGGCATTGAGCAGGAAGGACGGCAGGTGTATGTTGTCTGTCCCGCGATTGAAGACAATGAAGAAACCGCTCTGCACAGCGCTCAGTCCATTTTCGAGGGCATGCAGCAGGTACTTGGATCACGCTTTTCGATTGATCTGCTTCACGGACGCATGAAGCCGGCGCAGAAAGAAGAAATCATGGCGCGCTTCGCGAGCGGTCAGACACAGATTCTTGTCTCGACAACCGTCATCGAAGTGGGCATCGATGTCTCGAACGCGACGATGATGGTTATCTACGACGCGCACCGATTCGGTCTTTCTACGCTTCATCAGCTTCGCGGAAGATGCGCGCGCGGAAAGCTGCAGGGCGAATGCTATTTGCTCAGCTCCTCAAAAAATCCCGAAGCCCGCTACCGTTTAGGCAAAATGGAACAGATTCAGGACGGCTTCGAACTTGCCCGGCTCGATCTTGAACTGCGAGGCCCCGGCGATCTGCTTGGAACAAGACAGTCCGGCTTGCCGGCATTTATTCTGGGCGATGCGGGAAAAGATCTTGCGATGATGGACTGCTGCGCAAACGACGCAAGAGAGATTCTCGACCATCCGGAGGATCTCGACAACCACGCCATGCTCAAAGCCGTGCGTCAGGCGATTGAGCAGAGTGTCTATCTCGACTGATGCGCCAAAGAGCATGAAAACTCAGGTACAATAGACAAGACTGGCAGCCTTTCGGCGCAGTCGGAACGATCCGGCAAGCGCTGATACGGATGCTTTTTTGGATGTAAATGAAAATATGAAAACAAGAAGGAGAGTATGATGCCGACAATGCGCGAAGAGGTTCTGGAACACGGACGTGAACTGGGACGTGAAGAACTTGAAGATGAATTTCTGAGAAGCGGTGAATTTCTGGAACGCTATGCCAATGAATACGCCGACAACTATATGAAAGGATTTATTCGATCGGTATACGAAACGGGAATCGAGCAGATTGAAGCCGAAGGAATGGAAGTCACAGACGAGACGATTGATGCGCTTCTCTGGCTCATTCTCGAACAGACACAGGAGCCTCTGGAGATGATTATCGGCTCTCTGGATCTGCCCTTAAACGAAAAGCTCGCTTTGCAGAAACGCTACAGCGAGCAGTAAACGGAGCGGTAAACACGGAAAATCGAAGGTTGAAATCTTCTTGAAGGATAGTTGGAAAACACTCGACTAATCCGTTTTGAACAAAAATGAAAACCCGCAGGCGGATATTACCTGCGGTTTTTTGTTGCTTCGAAGATATTGCATTGCGGTCCGAAAAATGAGAACGTTTGTAATATCTGTGCCTATCGTGAGAAAAAGAGGCGGAAAACGTTCGGTTTTTACGAAAAAAGAAGAATTTTTGGTGAAAAACGGTAAAATCCGTTTTTCAAATTCACCAAATTTTTTCCAAAAGTCGGCAAATCGAAAAGAAGTATAGGAATATGCGGGTTTTCATCTTATTATAGGTACATATGGTAAGCGTTTGCATTGAGCCCGAACAATGCAGGTGCGATCAAAGAAAGAGAGAAGGAAAGAAATGAAAAGCAAGAAGCTCAGAAGAGGGATGACTGCATTGCTGTCGTTGTCTCTCACAGCCACCCTTCCGGGTGTTCAAGCGCTGAGTGTTGTTGCACAGGAAGCTCCTCCGGTGCCGTTCACTCCGTTTGACGAGAGCAGTTCCGATGAAGGAACCAATGCGAACTCAGGTCAGTTCGAAGAGATGGATCCCGAAGAAGGCTTTTTCACAGCACTCAATCGGCTCAATCTCAGAGAAGCTGTACGCTTTGATACCGTTCTGCTCAACGACGCAATCGACTACGCTGAAGAGCAGAAAGCTGCCGAAAACTACGGCAAGCTGAATCTTATGGTTAAAAAACAGTTTGACGATGCACTCGCAGCTGCCAAACTGGTTGCCGCAAATCCCGGGGAAACAGAAGAAGTTATGGGAGCGTGGGAAGCACTGCTCAATGCCTGCCACCTGCTTGACTTTACTGCTGACAAAACCGGACTTGATGCGCTCATCAAAGAATGCGATGCCATCGATCCTGCAGACCATGCAGACGATCCCGCATGGCCCGCATTTGAAGCAGCGCTCACAGAAGCTAAAGAAGTTCTGGCAAGCGAAACCGCTCTGGATGCGTCCATCGAAGCTGCTGTAGCCAAACTGACTGAAGCAAAAGGAAATCTCGAGAATGGAGAAGTTGTTGTAGTGAACAAAGCTCTGCTCGAAAAAGCTGTTGCATATGCCGAAGCTGCCGATAAGACAGATGTACATCCTGTTGTTATCGAAGCGCTCAACCAGGCAGTTACAGAAGCCAAAGCCGTACTTGGAAAAGAGAACGCTACTCAGGATGAAATCAATGCAGCCTGGGAAAAACTCGTTAAGGCGATCCAGTACCTCGACTTCAAAGCAAACAAAGATGCACTTAATGCTCTGATCGACGAATGCAAAGCCGTTGATGAAAGCAAATATGAAAAAGATGCCAACTGGGATGCATTCCAGAAAGCAATCACAGACGCTGAAGCAGTCCGCGACAACGAACTCGCTCTGCAGGGAAGCATTGATGCAGCAATCGTTGCTCTGAATGCTGCAAAAGCTGCTCTGACACCTGCTGGCGGCGAAGTTACCGAAGTCAACAAATCTCTGCTCAACGTTGCCATCGAAGAAGCCAAAGCCGCTCAGAACGCAGATGACTACGATACAGTCAACGAAGTGGTTAAAGCCAAATTCGAAGAAGCACTCGCTAAAGCTGAAGAA
>CAOKFJ010000033.1 GCA_948467695.1 uncultured Allobaculum sp.
TTTTATGGATCTATAATTTTGAACTTCAATCCCGGGGGAATATCAAATGATTACCGCTGATGTCATTTTCTGCAAACAGACAAAGCCCTCTGCTTCATGCGAAATGCATGCGGCAGAGGGCTTTTTTGTGTGAATCAATATAACGTTAATTATGAGTGGACTTATTCGGCTTTGGACTCGGCTTCGGATTTGGCTTCTTCTTTTTCGCCTTCCGCTTTGTCGCCTTCTTCTTTAGGCTGTTCGTCTTTGCCGGCGAATGCTGCCTCAGCTTCTTCTTCGGTAAAGCCTTTGCCTGTCAGATACTTGATGGCTGCGTCATGATCCATGTCGCCGCCTTTTTCTTCGAGAGCGCGTTTAGCCTGCGCAACCCAGTCAGCACCGTATTCATCAACGGCTTTTTCTGCGACAGTCTGGTCGTAGCCGAGGTAAACGAGCTGGTCAATCATCTGCTTTCTGCAGTAAGGCATGTATGTCAGATAATCCTGAACGACATAAATGGGTTTTTCTTTTTCACTTGTACCTGCTGCGGAATCGGTGACCTGTTCGGTCGATGCGCCGGCATTGGAGCTTGCGTCTTTGTCAGAGTTCGAAGAGCAGGCAGCCATGGATACAGTCATTGCGGCAACGAGCAGGGCATATACTGTTTTTTTCACGATCAAAAATCCTCCTTGGTCAATTATGGATGAAATCGAAAGCGAAATCAATTTTTCCCGAAAACACAAGTGTCAAAAAATACACTGCTATTCGAGTCGAAACGAGTGCGCTCTCAAGGACAAACCGGGATATATACAAAAGTCACTATCGACTAGGCGGGCGAAGCCGTCTGCCGGACAATGACGATTCCAAATCACCTGCAATAAGATTTGCAGACTTTTATTGAAGGATGATTAAAACGTCTAAAAGCGCTCTGAAAACCAGTGGGGATATTTGAATTTCCATGCCGAGGGATGGATCGCGCTATACTGATCAGGATATTGAAACAGGAAGTGATGTTCCTGTCTGAATCCGTTAATAACGGCTATAGCGCTGATACGTCCGTGCGTTTTTCTGGATGGACTGTCAGCTTTTTGTTTGTCGACCAGGTGCTTAATGCGCCAAATCCGCGAACAGGAAACAGAAGCCGTAATTCGATAAGTCAAGAAGGAGGAAAACAATGCTTGAATCCATGGCGCTGATGATTCTTGCGGCGCTTGCCGCAAGTCTTGTCATGAACAAACTCAATCTTCCCGGTCTGCTTGGAATGATGATCACAGGTGTGATTCTTGGACCATGCTGTCTGAATCTGATCGATGGGCAGATTCTCGATCTGTCGGGTTTTCTGCGAAAGATCGCTTTGCTGATCATTCTCATACGCGCAGGACTGAATCTGAAAACCGCGGATCTTAAACGCGCCGGAAGACCGGCAGTTCTTTTAAGTTTCTTGCCGGCGACCTTCGAGATTCTGGCGTTTGCGCTGCTTGGACCGTTGATTCTTGGCTTGTCCGTGATGGACAGTGTACTGCTTGGCACGGTCATGGCGGCGGTATCGCCGGCGGTGGTTGTGCCGGGCATGTTAAAAGTCATGAAAGCGGGATATGGCAATGACAAAGCCATACCGCAGATGATTCTGGCTGGCGCAAGCGCGGATGACGTATATGTTCTCGTCCTTTTCTCTGTGTTCTGCGCGCTGGCGCAGGCAGGCGAGTTTCATCCCGAGCTTCTGCTTCGCATTCCAACAGCGATTGTCCTGGGCATTCTGGCAGGTATTGCCGCCGGATGGCTTTGCGCATGGCTTTTCAGGAAACTGAACCAGGAACTTCCCATCGCCTGCAAAGTTCTTGTGCTGATGGCGCTAGGCATGCTGATGTACGGCATCGAAGATCATATGAGAGGGATGATCGGCTTTTCCGGTCTGATCGCGACCATGGCTGCTGCCATGACGCTCAAAGCCAGACTTCCGCAGACAGCCGGCGATATGGCGGTCGGTTTTGATCACTTGTGGAAAGCGGGGGAACTGTTTCTGTTCACATTGATCGGCGCGGCGATTCAGATTGACGCGGCGCTGGGAAGTTTTGGTTCGGTTGTGATTATCCTTGTGCTCGCTTTGCTTATACGGTGCATCGGCGTATGGCTTTGCACAGTGAAAACCAAACTGAATCGCAATGAGCGGGTTTTTGTTTTGATGGCGGAACTGCCAAAAGCGACGGTTCAGGCGGCGATCGGCGCGGTGCCTTTGTCCATGGGTCTTGCCTGCGGACAGACAATTCTTTGCGCCGCAGTATGGGCGATTCTGATCACCGCACCGCTTGGCGCTGTGCTCATTCATGTATTCTATCCCCGGCTTCTTGCCAGAGACGCGGCGTGATATGGATTTCGCGAGAAGACCTGTATGCAATAAACGTGCGCGCAAGTGTCGCTGCGCGGTTCAAGTGAGATAAAATAGATCCAGAAAAACCGGTCGCGCAAGCGGTGCCGGTGAAAGGACCGTCGCAATGGAAAATACGAAATGGATCACAATTCTGATCACAGCCATGCTTGTGATTTCGGCATTGGCCGGCGTCATTCTGGGCATCCGCGATGAATGGAACGCGGAAGAATCAGGAGAATAAACAGTAAAACCGGTTCGTTTTTCTGCAGAAAAACATAAAAAGCATCTTTGCTGTAATGAGAATATCTCATCATTGCAAAGATGCTTTTTTTCGTCTTTTCAGGGTGATTCTTTGTCATTTTGGCGTGCGGGTATGAACGGATCTCTTCGACAAGTCAAGCCGCAAGCACGATTTGGATGGAATTTCCTGATAACGGTTTCAATCTGTGCAATTTCTATGTATGATAACCATACTTGCAGAAGACTGCCATCAGCTCCAGACGGCATTTTCGCAAAGAACACAATAAGAGGAAAAAGATAAAATGAGAAACAGAAAATGGATGCAGAAAGTTGGATCCGTTCTGCTCGGTACAGCGCTGACCACCAGCCTGATCCCCGCCTCGATGATGATGCCTGTGCTTGCACAGGAGGGCGATTCATTCGTTAAGGCGTCGGATTCCGACCAGATGGCTTCCGACCCCGAACTCGTTGTTTCGAATGTGATCGGTACCGGCGATGAACGTACCATCAACTTCAACGAAAACTGGAAATTCAGCCTTTCCGATCCGTCCGGCGCACAGAACGGCGCTTTTGACGATTCCAAATGGCAGCAGGTGAACCTTCCCCACGACTACTCTCTTTCCCAGGACTATTCCGGTTCCATGGAAGCAGAGAGCGGATACAAACCCGGTGGTGTGGGCTGGTACCGCAAAACCTTTACTGCTGATGCAAACATCGCTGACAAAAACGTCATTGTTGAATTCAACGGTGTATACATGGATGCCGATGTTTACCTCAACGGCGTTAAACTGGGCAACCATCCCTACGGCTATACAGCGTTCGCTTTTGATCTGAGCGAACATCTCAACCCCGGCGAAAACGTGATCGCGGTTCGTGTCAACCACCAGACTCCGTCCAGCCGCTGGTATTCCGGAAGCGGTATCTATCGCGACGTCAATGTGACAGTTACCGATAAAGTACATGCCGACTACAAAGGCATTTTCGTTACCACACCCGGACTCGAAGACAACCAGAAACAGGCTGCCACAAAAGTGGAAACCACTGTTGTCAACGACACTGACGCTGCTGCTGAAGTATCCGTACGCCAGACTGTTCTGGATGGCGAAACCGTTCTGAAATCCGGAACAAGCGAAGCGCAGACAATTGCTGCAGGCGAAAAAGCCGCTATCGATTTGACCGTGAATGTCGACAACCCGACACTCTGGAGCACGACAAATCCGAAACTCTACACTGTTAAAACAGAAATTCTCAAGGGCGATACAGTTGTCGATACTGTAGAAACACAGTTCGGCTACCGCTACTTTGCATTTGACCGCGACACCGGCTTCAGCCTCAACGGCGAAAACATGAAGCTCAAAGGTGTCTGCATGCATCACGACCAGGGTGCTCTTGGTGCGGAAGCAAACGACCGCGCCATCGAACGTCAGGTGGAAATCCTCAAGGAAATGGGATGCAACTCCATCCGCGTTACGCACAACCCTGCCGACCCCGCTCTGCTTGAAGCTGCTGACAAGCACGGCATGCTGATCATCAACGAACTCTTTGATGGCTGGACCGGCGCGAAAAACGGAAACTACAACGACTACGCGCGCTTCTTCAACCGCACAGTCGGCGCGGACAACAATCTGCTCAACAAAGAAGACGGCGATACATGGGCTGAATTCGATACCCGTGCAGCTGTGCAGATGTCCCGCAACAATCCGTCCGTTATCATGTACTCCCTGTGCAACGAAGTTCAGGAAGGCTACGGCACCATCTCCAACGGTGGTCAGATCGCCAAGAACATGATCGAATGGATCGAGGAAAGCGACACAACCCGCAAAGTAACCTTTGGCGGAAACGGTCTGAAAAACAACAACTACATCGAAAACCAGATCGCTGAAGAAATTAACAAAAAAGGCGGTGTTGTCGGCTACAACTACGCCAACGGCTCTCAGTACGATGCTGCGTTCAACAACCATTCCAACTGGATGTTCTACGGTTCTGAAACCGCATCGGCAATCAACAGCCGCGGTGTTTATCATCACCTTGGCAACTACGGTTCCATTCAGGAATCCGATAAACTTCTGACTTCCTATGACCGTTCCCGCGTAGGCTGGGGTCATATGGCAGGTGAAGCATGGTACGACATTATCCAGCGCGACTTCATGGCTGGCGAATATGTATGGACCGGCTTTGACTACCTTGGCGAACCGACACCATGGAATGGTACCGGATCCGGTTATGTAGGCGGACAGGATGCGCCTAAGAGCTCCTACTTCGGTATCGTGGATACCGCAGGTCTGCCCAAAGACAGCTACTACCTGTACCAGAGCGTATGGAATGAAGATGTAAACACTCTGCATGTTCTTCCGGCATGGAACGAAGATGTTGTCGCTACCGAAAATGGCGGCGTGCCTGTTGTTGTTTACTCCGATGCCGCATCGGTTGAACTGTTCCTGACTCCCACAGGCGGAACAGAAAGATCGCTTGGCAAAAAGACATTCACCAAGAAAACAACCGCAGCCGGCTATACCTATCAGGTATACGAAGGCAGCGATAAATCTTCCCGCGCATGGGAAAACCAGTTCCTGACATGGCATGTTCCGTTCGAAGAAGGAACAATCCGTGCAGTCGCTTATGACGAAAAAGGCGAACCCATCACCGATACCGAAGGTCGCAAGACAGTGACAACAACCGGTGCTGCAGCAAAACTCAATGCCAAAGCTGACCGCGAAACACTGAATGCTGCAACTGACGATCTCTCCTACATCACCATCGATGTAACCGATGAAAACGGCGAAATCGTACCGAGCGCAACAAACAAAGTTACCGTAACCGTTGAAGGCGCCGGAACACTTGCCGGTCTCGACAACGGCAAACAGTCCGACCACCAGAGCTACCAGGACGACAACCGCAAAGCTCTTGCCGGAAAACTCGTTGCCATCGTTCGCTCCAACGGCGAAAACGGCGACATCAAAGTCAATATCACTTCCGACGGACTCGAGCCCAAAACAGTTACTCTCAAAGCTGAGGGCGCAAGCGAAGAAGCCAAGTTCGGTCTGAAGTATTCCCGCAACTACTTCGTTAAAGTCGGCACAATCCCCACACTGCCTGAAACAGTTGTCAAAGTGGATCCCGATGGAACCGAAACCAACGTAGCTGTTGAATGGAATGAAATCGATCCTTCCAATGTTGCACAGGCTGGCTCTTTCAGCGTAGCCGGTACTGCAGAAGGACAGACTGTATCTGTAACCGTCAACGTCATCGATACAGTCGGCGCAATGCTCAACTACTCCACCGCAACCATGAAAGGACAGAAACCGGTTCTGCCGGCAGCTCGTCCTGCAGTCATGGATGATGGTTCCATCACCGAAATCAGCCTCCCTGTTGAATGGGATATGCCGGAAGATTCCGCATTCGCAGAAGAAGGCACCGTTGTCATCAACGGTACAGCTTCTGTATTCGGCAGAGAATACCCGATCACCGCAACTGTTCGCGTAACAGAAGGCAATGTTGAAATCGGCGATTCTGTAACCGGTGCAGCTCATCTGAGCCAGTCCATCCCTGAGGGTAGCCAGTCCGATACGCTTGAAGCCATCAAAGACGGCAGCTTAAACTACGATCCGGACAGCAAGACAGGCGAAAACAACAACACCTGCTGGACAACTTACAACTACACATACCAGAATCCGGAAAACGACACAGCATCTGTAGTCTTCCGCTACGATACGGAACAGACTATCGATCACGCAGTCGTAAACTTCATTTCCGATACATGGTCTGTAACTGTACCGGATGCCAACACAACCAAGTGGGAAATCAGCCAGGACGGCGAAAACTGGACTGAACTGAACGCCACTGAAACCATCGGCGCCTTTGTCGGATCCGGCAGTGTCGGCCGTCAGCCCTACACCTACACCTTCGAGGGCGCTCCGGTTCGCGCAACATACGTTCGCATGACCGTAACCGTACCGGAAGGCAAAAAAGGCAACCACGATCACTACAAGTCCGTTGGTATGTCCGAAGTTGAACTCATCGGCGCAACTACCGTCTTTGAAGTCAACACAACCGCAACACTTGCAAGCATGACCATCAACGGCGAAGCTGTCGATGCTGAAAAACTTGCTTCCAAAGACATCGCCATCCGCGACAAGACAGCGGATATCAAAGCTGTTTCCGAAGGCAACGCCTCCATCACACAGCTTCCTGCCAAAGACGGCGCGATCAAGATTCTTGTTCAGTCCGAAGACGGCAAAACAATGAACACCTACGTTGTACGCACAGGTGTGATTGATCCTGCAGATGATTCCTATGACATCCCTGTAGAGCTCTACAACCCCGCAACCGGTTCCGTACAGCCCGGTGCTGCAAATGCGCTTGAAAACGCGTTTGACGGTGATGTAGATACACACTGGCATTCCGTTTGGGCTGGCGCTACAAACTACGATGACCAGTGGGTTGAAATTCACTTCGACGAACCCACACGCGTTGACGGCATCCGCTACCTGCCCAGACAGGACGGCAGCATCAACGGACGCATCACCGCATTCGAAATCTACGCTCTCAATGATGCCGACGAATGGGTAAAAATCACTGAAGGCGAATGGGCACCGAACAGCGAATGGAAGCTGACTAACTTCGACGCTGTGAAGACAACCGGTATCCGTCTGAAATCCACTCAGGCTCAGACAGACAGCGGCAAGCTCTTCTCGTCCGCAGCGGAAATCCGTCTGACAACTTCTCCGGAAGAACCCGAAGAACCTGAAACACTGACATTCGCTACGCTCGACCGCGTTCTCGAACTTGCCAGAACTATGATTCTTACCGAGTTCAAAGACACAGCCGCATTTGAAGCAGCTCTTGCCCAGGGCGAAACCACTCGCACTGATGCAACAAAACAGTCTCAGATCAACAGCGCTGTTGATACACTGCACAGAGCTCTGCTCCGTCTGCGTCTGACACCGGATGAAGCCAAAGTTGAAGCACTGAAAAACGAAGGCTAATTTCTGCGCTGCAGAAAATCGCCAGAGTGATTCAAGATTCAAAACTGATTTACATACCACGAGGAGAAGACTACGGTCTTCTCCTTTGTTCATTTGTCTGGATCCATACCGCTGCGACAGAGAAGCGGGCGTACATGTGCGGCGTGAAAGACGTAATATGACGAAAACGTTCGTCAGAAATGCAATTGTCGTCATTCAAAATAATGGTGAAAGCTTATCTATATGGTTGATACTTCACGAGATTGGAATTGTAGAAGATAAAGATTGTAAAGGTGCGCATTGCATGGAGCGAAAGAAAAACAGATAAGGCTGGAACGGGTGCTGTTTTCCAGTAAATGCGGGCGATAGATCTACATCCGGATGCCATGTCAGCTCATCTGTACAGAAAACCGTGTAGATAATGAGTGGATAAAAGAAATTTGAATTCGAGCGGCAGAGATGCTTTGAAAAAAAGTGAAGAAAGCGTGACACGCGCAGATGCAGCGCAAACATATGGAGCAAACATATGCAGCTGTACGGGCGTTCAAATGATCTGCGGCTGGAATTTCTAAAGACGACAAAAAGGAAAAAAGAAGATGAAGAAATATACCATTCTGCTCATGACCGGTCTTCTTCCATGGACAAACTGTCTCATGGAGATAAAAGCGCATGATCAGACAAACGACTCGCCGCCAAATGCGCAAGTATACAGCGAAACGCCTTTTGAGGAGGACGATCAGACAGAGATCGCTCCCTTGTCAGAGAGCGTTAAGCAGGATCGTAAAGCGGAAAGCAGCGAAGAGATCATGGAACAGCAGCAGGCTGATGAAGAAGAGAACCGTGAAATTCAAAATCTGATCGCGCATGCTGAAAATCTGCTCGATCAGATTGGGATCAGGCGCGATTGCGCAGAACAGAAAGCAGAGCTTGATCAGAAACTGATCGAAATCGGCGATGAACTGGAAGCGCATAAAAATACATATCAAAGTCTTGCTGTGCAGCTTGAAGAGCTTGAGACGGATACACCGGCAGAAGCGAAAGAAGCAGAGAATGAAATCCAGACGCAGCAGACAGATGCGGAGGATCTCGACCGTTTTCTGGAAACGGGAACAGAACAGAAATCCCCTGAAGAGGGAGATTTTTCGCTAGCGATGAATTCGCCGCAAAAAGGTGAAGAAATGATTCATGATCCGGACGGACAGAATGAAAAAATCAGCGAACTGAAAGCCCGCATGGATGAAGAAACGTCTGCGATTGCCCAATTGGAACAGGAGCAGGCACGCCTGGAAGAAAAGCGCAGTCTGCTGGAAGCAGACAGTGCAGCAGAATGGATGAGCGATGAGTCCGGTACAGAAGAAATATCAGCTGTTTCGGTTCAGATGCCCGGGAATACGCCAAATCTTCATCTGCTTAAACGCGAACTGACAGATCTGGAGGTGCAGGTCAGCCTGGGCAATATCACGGAGCAGATCGAGGCGCGCATTCGCGAAATCTCGGCGATCCTTTCGTCCATGGAGACAGTCGCGGTGTATCGTCTGTACAACCCCAACAGCAGCGAGCATTTCTATACACCGTCCGAACATGAAAAAGACTATCTCAGTCAGATCGGATGGAGTTATGAGGGCATTGGGTGGCGTTCGCCCAAAAACGACACATCGCAGCCGGTGTATCGCGTATACAATCCCAACGCCGGTGACCACCACTACACGACAAACGCGCAAGAGCGCGATCATCTCGTAAATGTCGGGTGGAACGACGAGGGGGTTGCCTGGTATTCCGATCCGTATGTGGGAGTGCAGATTCTTCGCGCCTACAACCCCAATGCCAAAGGAGCGGGCGCGCATCATTTTACCGACAATGAAATCGAGCGCGATCTTCTGGTCGACCTGGGCTGGAGACAGGAGAATGTCGCTTTTTACGCCCGATTTATGTATTCCATATGCGAAGAATCGGATGGAGCGAATTCACGCACAATCTGGTACGACATGAATGATCAGCCGCTGAGCGGCGAATACCGCATCGGCGGCTGGTGGCATGCCTACGACAGCGCCGGATCCCCGATTACCGGCTTCTACGGGCTGCCCTTTGCGGATATGCGCTACTACGATGCCGATGGAAGACATGCGCGCGGTGTACGAAATATTGACGGTGCATGGTATGACTTCGACGACACCAGCGGCTATCCGGCACGCTCGAAACTGAAAGAATATACAGATGGAACGCTGCGCTACTACCAAAGCGATGGCAAAGCGGCGACCGGCGCGTTCAATGTGGCGAATGCCTCGTTCAATGCGGATGGCACCGGCAATATTCTGACAACGCGTCTGAATGGTGTGCCTTTGTATATGCAGAACGATCTGGCATGGGCGGGCGTTCTCATCAATGGCAGCGCGTTTGGAAGCACGGGATGCGTGCCGACGGTGCTTGCTAGCGTAATCAATGCCGCGACGGGCGTGCAGGTCTCTCCGCTTGATCTTGGACGGGAGTTCGGGCGTCTGGGCTATCTGAATACCGATGTGCCCGGAACCAAAGCGATCGCCATGCCATATACGGCAAGTCAGTACGGCATGACGATGAGCGCGTCGCTCAGCCGCGGGGAAGCAGCCAGAATTCTGCGCGCGGGAGGTGTGCTTGCCGCTGCGGTAGGTCCAGGGGCTTTCTGTCCAGCAGGCGCGACGCATGAGCTGCTTGTGATGGGCTATGACAATGGAAATGTATTTATCCATGATCCGCTCGGCTTTGGAACAGATGGATGGTATTCGCTCTCGCTGATTTTCGACCAGCAGAGCCAGGATCCCGATGACCGTTCGCATGGCGGACCAATCTTCGGCTTCTACAACCGGCGAATTCCGTCGTAATGCGCCCGGATAATCTGCCAAAGCACGATAAAGTCAGCGCGATCTGAAGAAATAATGACAATCAGACAGGAATGCGGAAATACAATGCGCATTCCTGTCTTTTGTCTGGAACGATACGCATAGGTAAAGCACACCTGTTCTGTTCTTTTCGATGCGTATGCATTATCATGAAACAGAAATGAACCGCATCCATGTGCCTTTTCGCAATACGGTATGCGGTGATCGGAACATTCTGTTCAGAAAGGAAATTTGAAATGGAAGCCTACAAAAATGACTTTATTGACTTTATGCTCGACTGCGGCGTGCTGAAGTTTGGAACCTTCACACTGAAATCCGGCCGTATCTCTCCGTTCTTCATGAACGCCGGCGGATATGAAACCGGACGTCAGCTGCGCAAGCTCGGCGAATTCTACGCTCGCGCCATTCACGATCAGTATGGCGATGACTTTGACGTTCTGTTCGGACCGGCATACAAAGGAATCCCCCTTGCTGTTGTAACCGCTGAAGCCTACTACGATCTGTTCGGCAAAGAAATCCGCTACTGCAGCGACCGTAAAGAAGAAAAAGACCACGGTGCTGACAAAGGAAGCTTCCTTGGCACAAAACTGAAAGACGGCGACCGTGTTGTCATGATCGAAGATGTCACCACTTCCGGAAAATCTATGGAAGAAACTGTACCGAAAGTACGCAATGCCGCTGATGTTGTCATCAAAGGCCTGATGGTATCGCTCGACCGTTCGGAAAAAGGAAAATCCGAAGTTGGCGCGCTGACTGAAGTAGCCGAAACCTACGGATTCCCCACAGCCGCTATCGTTTCGATGCCTGAAGTAGCCTCCAGCCTCAAAGAAAGAAATCTTCTTGATGAAGAGACTCTCCAGCGTATCCGCGACTACTACGCACAATACGGTGCGGCAGACCGTTCTTTCGATTTCTAGAAAGAAGCTTTTAATCGATAAATTCCGCGATTCCGGGACTAATTAGCCCCCGTATATCGCGGAATTTTTG
>CAOKFJ010000034.1 GCA_948467695.1 uncultured Allobaculum sp.
CTATTATGGCGACAAGAATGCCGCAAATAAGACAAAAGCGGCTGCTGCCGATGCATCCGGCGATGATGCAGTCGAAGACGAAATCGATGCATTTGACGACGAACTCGGCGATGATTTCGTAAACATCGATCTTGAAACCGGCGAAATTCTCGAAGACTAATCCAAACCGTACGAAAATAAATTCTTCTGTACCTTTGGTTTTAAAACGAATTGCCTGCTCCTGATATTTTGAAAATGCGGGCAGACAATACAGAACAGATAAGATTAGGCTGATTCGAAACACATTCGGATCAGCCTTTTTTGATGAAAAGTCATGGCGTTTTTTCATGGAAACCAACTGAAAGAGCATCAATCAGGTTTCAAAGTCGTATAATAGGCAAAATAACAAGAAAAGGAAATTGATCTATGGCACGTATTTCCAAAGCCGCAAGCCCCGCAATTGATGCTTCCATGCTTCGAAACCCGGTGGTCTTTGTGGTGGATATGGTAAATGGATTTGTTAAAGAAGGAGCGCTCGCCGATCCGGCGATTGCTCAAATCGCATCACCCATTCGCGAACTGATCGAAAAGACCAGTGCGCGTGTATGGTTTATCAATGACAATCACACAAAAGATGCTGCTGAATTTGCCTCCTTTCCGGTGCACTGCCTGAAGGGAAGCGAGGAAGCGAAAGTCATCGATGAACTTGCGGATGTGAAAGGAAACACTCTGTACAAAAACTGCATCAGCGCGGCGGCATCGCCTCAGTTTGGCGAAATGCTCGACTCGCTTGGCCAAGAGCCATGCGATCTGATCGTAACTGGCTGCTGTACCGACCTCTGCATTCTTCAGCTCGCCCTTCCCTTGCAAAGCTGGATCAACCAGAAAAACCGCAAGGACACGCGCGTTATTGTTCTGGAAGACTGTGTAGAGACCTATCACATCGGCGGCGTTCACGATGCCGAATTCTGGAATGAAGCGGCTTTAGCCAATATGGCTGCCAACGGCATAACCATCGCATCGTTTGTGAAATAACAGGACAGCTTCATGTGCAGACGTCATGAGATCTATGAATGACGTCGTGCTCAAACTGCCAGAGAAATATGCCCGAAACGGGAAAACAGAAAACCGACAGAAAAGGATAATTATGAAAGACGGAAGAAACCTTACCCTCGTAATGGATTTTTACGAACTGACTATGAGTCAGGTGTACTTCAACCAGCACAAAAACGAAGAAGTCGTTTTTGATCTGTTCTACAGACGCAACCCTGAAAACGGAGGATTCGCTGTATTCGCAGGCCTTAACCAGGTCATCGAATATGTGCAGGATCTGCGTTTTACAGAAGGCGACATTGAATATCTGCGCTCGCGCCACCAGTTCTCGGAAGAATTTCTGGAATACCTCTCCAATGTGCGCTTTACCGGCGATGTTTACGCCATTCCCGAAGGTACTCCTGTATTCCCCTATGAACCGCTGATCCGCATCAAAGCGCCTCTCATCGAAGCACAGCTGCTCGAAACCGCTCTGCTTCTTGCGGTCAACCATCAGACGCTGATTGCCACCAAGGCGCGCCGCATTGTGCAGGCTGCCAAAGGCAAAGCGGTTATGGAATTCGGTGCCCGCCGCGCTCACAACTTCGATTCCGCTATTCAGGGCGCCCGCGCCGCATATATCGCAGGCGTAGCCGGCACCGCGACAACAGAAGCCGGAAAGCTTTTTGGCATACCCGCGCTTGGCACCATGGCGCATTCGTTTGTGCAGAGCTTTGATACCGAATACGAAGCGTTTATGTGCTATGCCAAAACCTATCCCGATGCCTGCACGCTGCTGATCGATACATACAACACACTCAAATCCGGTGTGGAAAACGCGATTCGCGTAGCCAAGGATTATCTTGAACCCAATGGCCACCGCCTCAAGGGCGTTCGCATCGATTCGGGCGACATGGCGTACCTCTCCAAAAAAATTCGTAAAAGACTGGATGAAGAAGGCATGCAGGACTGCTCGATCGTTGTGTCCAACTCTTTGGATGAATACCTGATCGAATCTCTCGTTGACCGTCAGGGCGCGAAAATCGACTCCTATGGCGTAGGCGAAAACATGATTGTCTCCAAAAACTCGCCAGTTTTCGGTGGTGTATACAAACTTGCCGCGCTTGAAGAAGACGGCAAGATGGTTCCGAAGATCAAGATTTCCGAGAACGAAGAAAAAATCACCAATCCCGGTGTGAAGATTCTCTATCGCATCTACAACAAGGAAGACGGCAAAGCGATTGCCGATCTGATGACCCTTGACGATGAAGTGCTTGACGTTCATGAAGATCTGACGATCTATCATCCGATGAACAAATGGAAATCCAAAGTCATCGAAAAAGACACCTACGAACTGCGCGAACTGCTCGTTCCGATTTTTGTGAACGGAGAACTCGTCTACAAGATGCCCTCGCTTGTCGGTATCCGCGACTACTGCGCCAGAGAACAGGAAACACTCTGGGAAGAAATCAAGCGTTTTACCAACCCGCAGATCTACTACGTGGATCTCTCTGAAAAACTGCTCGATCTCAAACTCGACATGATCCGCGAAAAACGCTAAACATTATTTGAACAGAATTGACCGGCTGACTGGAAATACTCCATCAGCCGTTTTTTTCGTCTAAGAAATCTGCTTGAAAAGCCGTGCTGAGGCAAAGAGACTTGCGAAAAGAAAGACGCTTCATTTTGGACAGATGAGCGCGAAAAGACGACAATAGAGCAGACGAAATCGACTGAATGAACAGACAGTCAGACAGGTGCGGTATATGAGCGAACAAGCAATACAGAAGAGTGTGATCAACGCAAAAAATACTGAGACAGAAGAGAAGAGTTTCTGCGGATCTGGCTGCACTCAAGAGCAGAGCGACACTCCCATTGAGCAACTCCAAAAGCAGATTCTCGCCTGCCGACTTTGCCGCGAGCGTTTTGGTTTTGAACCGCGTCCGGTTGTATTCGGCCATGGCGATGCGCCGATTGTTCAGATTGGACAGGCACCGGGAAGCAAAGTTCATCAAAGCGGTATTCCCTTCACGGATCAGTCAGGCAGAACGCTGCGTGAAGAGTGGTATCACGTTGATGAAGACACCTTTTACGATCCGGATATTTTCTATATGACCATGGTCGGTCACTGTTATCCTGGAAAAGCGAAAAGCGGAGACAAAAAGCCTCCGAAAATCTGCTGGGAAAAATGGACCAGCCAGGAACTTGAAGATCTTGAAAAGATGGACAGCGCCCGACTGTTTCTGATCATCGGCAGAGAAGCGGCAGAACATCTGTTTGGAAAGCGCCGCATGGATGATCTGGTATTTTCTGATCTTTCGCTGCATGGCAAACCTTGTTTTGTTCTGCCTCACCCTTCGCCGCTCAATCGCCGATGGCTCAAAGAACATCCCGATTTCGAACAGATTCAGCTTCCCAAAATACGCATGGCTATCGCAAAAGTTCTAGCAGAGAAGAAAAAACAGGAATGAAGCGTGATCCTTCGGCAGATTAATCGTAAAAGAAGAAAGCACGTGGCGGATACAGAAAAAAGCCGTCCTGAAAAAACTCAGGACGACCAGGGAGTCATCTCGCTTCGAAAATAGTCACGGATAATGGGGAAGACAAGCGATTCATAAGGACCATCGTAGAGAAAACGATGCTTTGCGCCCTCAAGATACATCAGTCGGGTATTGGAGCGATCAAGCAGGGAAACGATGCGCTTGGACGATTTATACGAAATGACGTCATCGGCTGTGCCATGCAGTATGAGGATGGGGCAGTCGACGTGAAAAATGGAGTTGCGGTAATTGGAAACAACGCTCAGAAAAGATTTGGTCTGATCGCTGTTCATCGAGGGATCGTTCTTTGGTCCTGATGCGAAAATCTTTTCTTTGGCGACGCGCTCAATCTGCTGGAAATCCACCGGATAAAAAGCCGGAGCGGCCAGAAGCAGATCGGCCACCGGATAAACGGAAGCCAGATACGATGCGATGACGCCGCCCATCGAAAAGCCGAGGAGATGGATTTTTCGCTTTGATTTGATCGCAAGCCTCATTTTTTCTTCGCAGCGTTCAATCCATTGTTTGATGTCCAGGTCAGTTATGTCGCGGGGATTGAAATATTCAAAGTTCCACACTTCGAAACCTTCTTTTTCCAGATAGGCTTTGAGAGGATCCATTTCATGAAGCGTATTGAATCCAAATCCATGAATCGTGACTACAATATCTTTTTTGTGAAATAAAGGCAGATTTATCTTCATGTCCCCGTTATACCATAAAAATACGCAGGCACGCACCTTAATTCTTTCTTAATCTCCCTTAACAGTCCCTTATACGCCTTTAAGAAAAGAAGGAACGGACCAGGGCTGATCCGCTGCTGAGTGGACATATGTGATTTATCCATAATTCGCTCTCGGTATTTCAAAACAGTCGATTTGAAGCGAGATTGTCAGAGGAAAAACGATGCAGATTATTTTTGCGGTCATCACGCGTGCAGTGCTCTTCTATGTGTGATAGGCGGACGTTTGGGCTGAAGTGGTATGACCAATATTAGACATTTAAAAATCGAAAATATAGACAAAGAAAAAATGATTGAAAAGTGCAAACTTAAGGTGAGGATTATCATGTATATGGAATATATACATGGAAATTTCTGCCTGAAATCGCAATCATATATAAAAACAGTCTGTATAAGATAATATATCGCATGAATATCAATCTTTATGCGGCGTTAATGTCTTTAATGTCGATCTTAATTCAGGCTTTACTCCGGTAAAAATTTTTGTGTATTCGCCTTCTCTAGTAAAGTTTCGGTCTGATAGACTGAAATCGTCAAAGAAAACCACAGGAAAAACCTGTACAGGATCTAGACAATTGAGAGACATTTGAAAGGAAGACCAGTCATCATGAACGAAGAAAAACGAATGAAACTTTACAACCTCAACAATTCCGCACGGAAAATCCGTGAAAAAATGGTCAGCACCCTGACCCTTACCCGTGAAGGCGAATTCGATCGGGCGAGCGAAGTACTCTGCCAGACACGGGATGAATTCGATCAGATGAAAAGAGAAAACGAAGACGTTCAGGACGAGTGCTTCCAGTCTTCTCTTGGATTCACCGAAGTTTTCCATAACGCGATCGCACAGGCAAACCGTCTCTATTCGAGAAACTGTGCCGCTGTCAAATTCCACGTATATAATTAAGCGATCCGCAATTCGTTGCGCCGATACTTAACAGCTCAAGTATCCTTCTTCGTTTAACTGACTGGCTGTTCGAATGGAAATCTGCTGCAGGAGCCCTGGGCGAGGGCTCTTTTTCTTTTGCCGCTGTTCGAAACTTCGACTGGCACGCCGAGCACAAAATGCATTGAACCTGACAGAAAGAACAGAAAAAGAGATGCTCCCTATACGGAACATCTCTTTTAGCGAGTCGATTTTACGACGAGCGTTTACGCATAAACCACCATGAAGCAATCATCGCCAGAAGTGCGATACCGGTAAGCAGTGTGCACATGGAGGGGGAAATATAATCGAGATACTTCAATGTGTTCACCGCGGCGATGATCAGCACGAGAACGCCGGGCAGTGCGCGCGCAAAGCGCTCTGAAGAGCTTGACTGCGTGTCTGGTTCATCCTGATTCTTTTTCGAGACGCCAAGATAAATGATGAACGCACCGAGAACCAGAAGAACGGCGAACTGCAAGGCTGCGCTCATGTTTCTCGAGAGAATTCCTGCACCTTCGAGCATGCTGATGGCGAAAGTCAGGATAATGGCGCTCATTGCGCCCACGAGGATTTTTGGCTCTTTTGTCATATACAGATACCTGCCGCAAACACGGGGAATATTTGCACGAATTGTATGGGAATATATCCCTTTTGCTGCGGTTCTTTCTATGTTTTTATTGTAGCTGTGATTCCTTTAAAATCGAACAGTTAAACAAAAAAAACAAATCAAGAACCTAAAATTCAACAAGCAGCTGATTAACAGGGGATGGGTATATGTAAAAACGGGATCAAGCTATAAGCGTCCGTCTTTTCTGCGGACGTAAACCACCTGAGCAGCGAGCGCGAGCAGCAGCAGACCGTTCAGAATTGTCGCCGTGGTGCGGGATATGACATCCATGTACATGAACTGGCTGATTGTGCAGCAGCCAAGCATGATGGTTGCCGGAAGCGTGCGGATATAACGCTCTTTTCTGGACATCGGTTTGCCATCAGCTATAAACCCTTTATCCGACAGGGATAGATGGATGACATACGCCCCCATAGCGATCAGCAGGATAATGTTTAGAAGTCCCTGGATATTTTTCGTAATCAGTTTCATGCTTCCAAGCAGTGAAATCGCAAAGGAAAAAACGAGCGCGCTCATTGCGCTAAGAAGGATCTTCGCATCTTTTGTCATAGAGGATACCTTACGCAGCGCGCAGAGAATAGAGGGAAGAAAGATCGTCATTTTCTGCGCATTGTACGGGTATAGCGCCTTTCTTTGATTTTATTGTACATAAGTGGGCAAAAAACTTGAACGGCGTTATGGGGGAGTGCTTTGCGGCAGAGGATTGTCCGTTCAAAACGAAGAGAATGCAATCCATTTCCTGCTCAGGAAAACGAATCGCGAAAAGTGCAAGTCTGCGAGTGTTTCAGGTTTCGAAAACAGGGTTCGTGTCAGCTCTATGGACAAAACAGTGTGTTGTGCATGGAAAATGAGATGTATGTTTGCGATACGAGAACATATCTAAAGAGAAGATCAGATGAGATTCAGACGCTTATTTTGGTCGAGATGGCTGTCCTTTCTCTTTTATTGGATACATTGCGACGCTTTTGGAAAAGAATTTCACAATCTCCAATTTGTTTCATATTTTTCATTTGCCTATTTTTGAATCCGTGCTAAAGTAGTCGCATAAATTAGCGAGGAAAAGAAGAGTACGATCCACGTAGGGTGCAGAGAGTTTCTGGCTGGTGAAAAGAAACGCCGAAGGGATCCGAACATGGTCTTGGAGCAGCATTGCCGATTGACAGGCATGACGGGAACGCCCGTTACAGCGTTAGAGTATGTCAGTACTTGATGAGGCAGTTTCTGGTGACAGAACTGTAAATTTAGGTGGTAACACGAAGTGTCAGCTTTCGTCCTAAAGTGATGAAGGCTTTTTTTATGGTTTTTTCAAGGGGACAGCACCTTGAAGAACAAACTGACAGACTGAAAATACACAGTATTCACAATCAATATAGGGAAAGGGGGCGGATGTTTTGATTCGGCTTGAACATGTAACCAAAACATTCAAGACAAAAGACGGCGATGTCCACGCTGTCAAAGACGTAAGCATCCATATTAAAAAAGGCGAGATCTACGGCATCATCGGTTTCTCCGGTGCCGGAAAATCCACGCTCGTGCGCTGCATGAACCTGCTCGAGCGTCCCAACGAGGGCAAAGTGATTTTCGACGGCGAGGATCTGATGGAAGCTTCACCTTCCGCGCTGCGCAAGGCAAGAGCAAAGATCGGCATGATCTTCCAGCACTTCAATCTGATGCCCGCGATGACGATTTACGACAATATCGCGCTTCCGCTCAAACTCGAGAAGCGTCCCAAAGACGAGATCGATGCAAAAGTTATGGAACTGCTCGATCTGATCGATCTGGTTGAACGAAAGGATTCCTATCCCAGCCAGCTTTCCGGCGGACAGAAACAGCGCGTTGCGATTGCCCGCGCGCTGGTCAATGATCCCAAGGTTCTGCTTTGCGATGAAGCGACTTCAGCGCTTGACCCGCAGACAACGCAGAACATTCTGCGTCTGATTCGCCGCATCAACGAAGAACGCAAGATTACGGTTGTCGTGATCACGCATGAAATGTTCGTGGTCAAGGAACTGTGCGACGAAGTCGCTGTCATGGAGAGCGGACGTGTTGTCGAGCAGGGAGAAATCGTTCCTGTCTTCACGCATCCCGTGCAGGAAATGACCAAAGACTTTATCGCCACAGCGTCCAACGCCGGCAAGGTCGACGAACTGATCGCCAAGCATCATCCGCTTGTCGCGCTCAAGCACAACCAGCAGCTTGTCCGTCTGCAGTACGATTCAAGCAATACGGCAGAAGCGATGATTTCCCGCATTTCCCGTAAATGGGGCGTCGACTGCTCGATTATTTTCGGCAGTGTGGAAATCTGGCGCGACACCCCGATCGGACAGCTCGTTACGATCTTTACCGGAACGGACGAGCAGATTGTCCGGGCGATCGAGGATCTCAAAGAAAACAACGTACAAGTGGAGGTGATCAAACGTGGACACATTGAGTAACCTGATCCCAAACGTCATCAAGTTTGCGAACGTATTCCCGCAGGCCATTGTGGATACGCTGATCATGCTTACGGTCACCGGCGTCGTATCCTTCATCATCGGGCTTCCCGTTGCGGTTCTTGTCGTCGTGACAAAACCCGGAGGCATCAAGCCCAACCGATGGATCTTCTGGATCTGCGATAAAATCATCAACCTCTTTCGCGCGATTCCGTTTGTTATCCTTATTCCTTTAATGTACGGACTCACCCGCGCGATCTTCCATACGAGCATCGGCATCAAATCCGCCTTTGTTCCGCTGATCGTCGGCACCATCCCGTTCATGGCCAGACAGCTTGAATCGGCGATGGAGGAAATTCCCGAGGGTATAGTTGAAGCGAGCACCTCGATGGGAATGACCTGCTGGCAGATCATCACCAATGTCTATCTCAAACAGAATATTCCCGGCATGATCCGCGGCATCACCATCGTCCTGATCGCGGTTATCGGTCAGATTGCCATCGTCGGCACCGTCGGCGCGGGCGGTCTGGGAGATCTGGCGATCCGCTTTGGATGGCAGAGACAGATGAGCGATATTACATTCGTTGTTCTCATCCTGCTTCTGATCATCATCTCCGTCATTCAGTTTTTCGGCGACTGGCTCGTGCGCAAAACCACTCACTAATCCGCACGGCAAGGGCAGTATTCAAATCAATCTATCGATATCGTTTTTAACATCTTTACCTTTACTGGTTTCAAATAGCCTCGAGCTATTGAATAAAGAAGTACATGCTTTACAAATTTTTCGGGAGGAAAAACATTATGAAGAAACTTTCTGCACTTTTCACCGTTGGAGCGCTCGCTCTGACACTCGGCGCCTGCTCTGGCAGCAACGCTCCTGCCGCTTCGAGCGACAAAGCATCCACTGCATCGTCCGCTGATGCTTCGACAAGCGAACTGACAACGCTGACAGTCGGCGCAACCACCAGCCCCCATGGCATCATTCTTGAAGAAGCAAAACCGCTTCTGGCTGAAAAAGGAATCAACCTGGAAATCGTTGAATTCTCCGACTACCCCAACATCAACCCCTCGACATCCGACGGATCCCTCGATGCGAACTACTTCCAGCACGAACCTTACCTGATCAGCTACGATGGCGACAACAAGTACGCTGAAGGCGATGAAGGCTATCTCGTAAGCGCCGGCGCAATCCACTACGAACCCCTCGGCATCTACTCCGCAAAACACGCATCCATCGATGAAATCGAAGACGGCGCTCAGGTCGTTGTCCCCAATGACGCAACCAACGAAGCACGCGCTCTCTACCTGCTTGAAGATCAGGGATGGATCACTCTTTCCGATGATGCGACTATCTCCACTGCAACCATCTACGACATCGTCGACAACCCCAAAAACCTCGACATCGTTGAAGTTGCTGCTGACCAGATCGCTTCCAAACTTCCGGATATCGACTTTGGTGTCATCAACGGAAACTATGCACTGACTTCCGGTGTAACCGACAAACTGCTCGTAACGGAAGCTGACGATTCCGAAGCTGCGCAGACTTACCAGAACATCATCGCTGTTAAAGAATCCAGAAAAGACGATCCTGCGATCCAGGCTCTTGTTGAAGTTCTGAAATCCGACGAGATCCGCGACTTCATCACCAACGAATTCGAAGGCGCTGCTGTTCCTGCAAAATAAGCGAAACGCTTGATTATCGACCTTAACCAAGGCTTTAAATCCAAGTCTCATACAAGTCTCTGTCCACACGACAGGGACTTTTTTTCGTATGTTTTCGGCATGCAAAAAGCCGGAGTGAATACTCCGGCTGTGCGTGCGAATGAGTGATCCGATTGGCTATTTATGCGGTTTTGGAGGGAACGGTGTCCAGCGTCCGAACAGTCCGCAGGGAAGTACGGCATTGCCCGCAGTAATGGGCAGCAGCGTTTCGCCGGTTTCCACATAGCCGTCATGATGACGGACAACAGTGCGTTCGAGCGTCTGCTGGAGCGTGGAAAGCGGGAAACCTGTGGTGTACAGATTGACAATAAAGAACAGCGCATCATCGGCAAGAAGTTTCTGCGCTTCGCTGATCAGTTCGAAAATGTTGTCTTCCAGTTTCCAGACTTCGCCATTGGGACCGCGTCCATAGGAAGGCGGATCCATGAGAATGCCCTGATACGTGCGTCCGCGGCGCTGTTCACGGCGAATGAATTTGAGCGCGTCATCGACCAGAAAGCGAATCTTTCTGTCTTCCAGGTGGTTGAGCTCCATGTTCTCTCTTGCCCAGGCGTTAATGCCTTTTGATGCATCGAGATGAACGACCTCATCGGCACCTGCTTTTGCGGCAGCCATCGTGGCTCCGCCTGTATAGGCGAAAAGGTTGAGAACGCGAATGGGGCGCGAATGATCTTCGGCTTTGGCTTCGCGTATGGTGTTCATAATGAAATCCCAGTTGGACGCCTGTTCCGGGAAAAGACCGGTATGCTTGAATCCGGTCGGGGAAATCTTGAAGCGAAGGTCTTTATAGGAAATGGTCCAGTAGTCTTTAATCGGTGTCTTGAACTCCCACTGTCCTCCGCCTTTGTTTGAGCGGTGATAAATAGCGCCGGCGGATTTCCATGCGGCGGGATCGTCAATCGGCCATAAAGCGACCGGATCGGGACGACGCAGAATCACATTGTTCCAGCGTTCCAGTTTTTCTTTGTTTCCGGCATCGATCACTTCGTAATCGACCCAGTCCATTGCGGTTTGATTCATGTATATACCTCGTTTGTTTCAGTATAATGGATTTTCGAGTAAACATTGAAGAACTGCGCTTCTGACGTATGCGCCTCGTGCGTGTCAGGCATGTACAGAGGCAAATGTTTCTGTGCGCGGTCAATCGTTTGAAGCGCGCGTCAAAAAGATGAAATAATACAGATGTTTGAACTTGAATCAAAATACCGGTTTTGAACCGGAACAGAAAGGATGACTGGCAATGTTTGTACAGCTGATCTGCAAAGACAGAGAAGAAAAACAGATGGAGGAGCTCTATCAGGTGCTTGGCGCGCTTTGCGAACGCGAGGGCGTTCAGATTGAAGACCGCGGCAGTCACGTGGAAATTCTCGTCTGCCCGCAGGGGAACATTCTGG
>CAOKFJ010000035.1 GCA_948467695.1 uncultured Allobaculum sp.
AATTGCCGCTTCATACCCTTTTGGATCAAGACCTGTGGAAACACCGACTCTCGCTCCGTCTTTAAGCTGCTTGATCTCGGTGATGCCCGAAGGTTTCATGGCATAGGTTGTCATGATGTTGGCTTTTTTGTCTGTCAGTGTCGTGATGTCACCAAACATGGCTTCTGTTGCGCGGACATAATAGCCGCCCCCCCCCATGACAAGGCCGAGAACCACAACAAGCGCTCCAGTGATCGCTTTGGCAACCGGACGGCGTGTTTTGACCAGCCATACATAGACAAGTCCGAGCGACATGATGATCAGCACGATCATGATCAGAATGAGAAGGAGAACAGGCAGAACATCCAGTCGAATGAGTTCAAAAATCATAAACCCTGTCGCCAGAATGACCAGCAGACCGATCAGCCAGGCTAGAGGCCCGGGTCGACGGTTTCTGCGTTTTCGTTTTTTAACCGGAGCGGCTTTCGGATTTCGATCAGACACACTCCGGCTGGATTTTGCATATTGAGAAGATGAAGCCGCTGCGCGGCTGGAACTTCGTTTAGTGGTGCGTGCCGGCTGCGTCGATTGAGGCCGTCTGGGAGTCTGGGAAGAACGGCGGCGCGGCTCAGGCGAGTTACTGCGTGATGCAGACATAGAATCCCTCCAAAATTTTTCAGATTCATCATAAAGCAGTCGCCGACGATAAATCAATGTGTGTCATGGATCGTGCACGCGCCGCAAGTCGTCCGCGACAGAGAAAACATCGCCTGCAAAATCCACAGTATGATTTTTTATTATTTCTATTTGAGTAATCTGAATTTATTTTCTTCCCGTTTTCGCTTCATGTATGCGATTACCCGATTCGCTTCATCCAAAGCGTATTTCACAAAATCCCACATAATTCCAAATCCGCTCAAACGCATAAAAGGCAGGCTGCATGATGCAGATCCTGCCTTGAATGTCATATACAGTTTTGATAAAAACGTGAGATAAACAAATCTCATCCGATTGCTTCGCTCACCTGCCGGTTATTTAGATTAACCGCGGTTCTGGAAGAAGAAATCAGGGATGGAATCATCGTCATCGTTCGATACAGAAGCGCTTACTGCAGGACGGGCAGCAGATACTTTCGGCTGTGTGAACAGAGAAGATCCTGTGTTTGCGGAAGCTTTTTTGTCTTTGCCTTTAGCGGCTTTGCGTGCGGCAACGGGTTCTTCGTCTTCGAAACCTGTAGCGATAACAGTAACGATGATCGCATCGCCGAGTTGTTCGTTGATGGCGATACCGAAGATGGTGTCGATGTCGTTTCCGGCAGCATCCTGTACAACTGCAACAGCGTTCTGTGCATCGTAAAGGGAGACTTTGTCGCCGCCTGTGATGTTGATGATCGCAGATTTCGCACCGCTGATATCGGATTCGAGCAGCGGGGACTGGATAGCTTTTTCAGCAGCGTTGATGGCTTTATCTTCGCCGTCAGCCATACCGATACCGATCATTGCGCGGCCCTGATTGGCCATGATGGAACGAACGTCCGCAAAGTCGAGGTTGACGAGAGCTTCGATGGAGATCAGATCGGAAATGGTCTGAACACCCTGACGCAGAACGTTGTCTGCAGCCTGGAAAGCTTCTTCGATCGGTTTGCGTCCGATAACTTCAAGAAGGTTGTCGTTGGAAACAACGATCAGAGAATCTACATATTTTTTGAGTTCTTCAATACCCTGTTCAGCATTGTTTGCGCGGCGTTTGCCCTCAAAGCTGAACGGACGTGTAACAACTGCGATTGTCAGCGCGCCTTCTTCTTTGGCGAGTTTGGCTACCAGCGGTGCAGCGCCTGTTCCGGTTCCGCCACCCATGCCGGCTGTGATGAAGACCATGTCTGCGCCTTTGAGCGCTTCACGGATTTCAGCTTCTGTTTCTTCAGCGGCTTTGCGTCCTACTTCGGGGTTTCCTCCGGCGCCAAGGCCTTTGGTCGCATCGTTGCCCAGAACAATTTTGTTCTCAACGGGCGAGCTTTTCATAACCTGTACGTCTGTGTTGGCGATGTAGAAAGTAACGCCTTCAAGACCGTCGGTCACCATGCGGTTAACAGCGTTGCTTCCGCCTCCGCCTACGCCGATGACTTTAATATTGGCTGACTGATTCAATTCTGGCATTTCGGTTTATCCTCCTGATTAGTCCTTGCTTGTCAACATGACACGTTTTAATTTCTTGGTAAATCCGCCTTCCTGATCTTTGGCATAGCGGGTAATCGTTTCGATACTTTCTTCCAGTTCGTTGTTGTTTACGGAAGTCGTATCGCTGTTTTTGATGCGGTTGATGGTCTCCCAGGCATACGGCATGCCAAGGGGCACCACAAATGCACCATTTCGCGCGCCGATGCTTGTGACGGTGTAAATTTCCGCCGGCGCATTGAACGCGTTTTCCATCTTTTTGAGCACGGGAATGCTGCTGCCCTCTCCGCTGATGCGGTAGCGGGCGTTCTTCTTTTCAAGAATTCCGGAGCAGGCGGCATTGATTTCAGCGATCCAGCTGCGAATGCGGGGCAGAACACTGCCGGCAAGCTCTTTTTTCGTAATTTCCACACGGCGATCTTCCTGCTGTTCGATGTAGATCACCGAATCGTCGCTTTCCTCTTCGTTTGCGTCAAAGAGGTTTTCGAGCAGACGCCATGAAGCTCCTTCGCTCAGTCCGTACTTCTCGCGAAGCTCGGCGATAAAGGAACGGTACCCTTCGTCAGTTACAGCGCAGAAGACGATTTTCTGCTTGTTGAGAAGAGCGAGCGACGTATGGTCAGCTTCAAGATCGATCTGAATCACAGGTGTATCCGTCGACTGAATCAGCGAACCGGTTTCCATCGCCGCGGCGTACTGATCAATGGCAATGTCCATGACCTTCAGTCCGGCTTTCTCCACCGCTTTCACATAGGAGAATACGGTCTCCTTATCCGCAAAAAGCAGATCCACATGCATATCGAACGCAGGTGTATCGAAGCCGAGCGGCTCTTCACCTGTCTGTTTTCCATCAATGGAATACGTAATGCGATTGACATTGACAAGAATCAGATCATCGAACTGCGCAGCGCTCATCGCGGTTTTCAGTCCCTGCTGCAGGTGGTAGCGGCGCACCGTATGGGTGCCGTCGTCGATTTCCACATGAACATCGGTTCCCACAGTTTTCAAACCTCTCGCCGTAAGGGCAAGCAGGACGCGCTCGATGTGGTATCCAAGCGCTGTCTGCGCCTGGGTGATCACTTGTTCAATGGCAGTCACGACCGATTTTTCATCCGTGATCTTTCCTTTACTGATTCCCGAATGATCGGCCCGTTCCACGCGCAGAACATTGCTTCGGTTGTTAAACATCTCAACCACGACCAGACGGACATCCCGGTCAGCGATTTCTATTGATGCGTAGACACTTTTTTTCGCCATCAAATCTCTCCTTCATTCTGCCTTTTATTATAGCCGAACCTCTGAAAAATTCCTTTGCTTTCCCTTTATTCAAAGCGAACCAAAGCACATTTTTCAGAAGACTTCAGTCTGAGTGGCCAAACGTGCGTGTAACAGTATACCATTTCATTTCTTTACGGCATCAAATTCCGTTTAATCCATGCGCAAATTCAGAACATGAAAACGCATGTCCTTCAAAGGATGCCGCTCCATGGACATATACCAGTGTACCGCCAGTCCTGCGTGCTTCACCGATGTAACCGCTGACACAATTACATACATTTTTATCTGTTCTTACTGGACGGCAGAACAGACAAAACAGTACCTGATTCGCGCAATAAAACTCTCCATCAGGTACTGTTCCAGTCACATTTATCCAATTTGTATTTCTTATATGCAGCTGCGCATCCGATATCCAGCCGAACGCTTCTATTTAGCCAAACGCTTCGTCGCTCATCTCTTTGTAAATAGCGACGGCATTGTCCAGATCGGTGATGACGCCATCAACACCCATATCCAGAAAGCGGCGCACTTCATTGGGATCATCGACAGTCCATACCCAGATCTCCTTGTCTCCGGCATGAACTTTCTCGACAGTATCGGCCGACACGAGCTTCTGATCGAGCGCGAGCGAATCGAGCCAGTCGTATTCGATTGCCTTGTCGACATCCCACCACTGGTTGATCAGCAGCTGCACAAACATGTTGGGCAGTTCGGCATGAACCGCTTCGAGAATATCCGGGAAGAATGACTGCACCTGCATCGTGCTGGCGTACTGCGGATATTCGTGAACGACATCCGCGAATGGCTTGGCGTCTTTTGTATCGTCTTTAAACTCGATCAGATAAATCATCTGTCCGCGATAGCGGCCGATGACTTCAGACAGACGATGCAGTTTCTCGCCGTTTTTCATAACGACCTGATCGAGTTCTTCGCTCGTATGCTCGGCAATTTTCCAGTCCAGACCGGCAATGTGATTGAGCGTGTCGTCGTGACAGACATACAGGACGCCATCGCTGCTCGTGCGCACGTCGAGCTCGATCTGCGGACAGCCTGAAAGCAGCGCGAGATCGAAAGCCGCGAAGGTGTTGTCGAGCGTATCTTCGACAAAACCGCGGTGTGCAAAAACAGGGATACGCTCAAGGTTGCGGCTGGTCTGGTGCATCAGGCGTTCGCGCACCATGCGGTCGATTTCCTCATCGCTTAAAATTGCCTGCGCATACTGCGGCTGCGTGCTCATGTTGTAGAGATTGACCGCAAGCGCGACACCGGCACCTAGAGCGATGACTGCAATGAGCGTTTTGCGAAACCAGTGCTTCTTCTTTCTCCGGCTTGGACGAAGGATTTCATCGCCTTTCGGTCCTTTGGAAAATTTTGCGTCGTCAAAGAGCTCTTTCGCGAGTTTTGCGTCCTTTTCGTCAATCAGCTCCCATGAGTCGTCTGTGTGTCTTGTTTTCTCATTCATTTTCTGATTTTCCGTATTTACTGCGCCCTGATCCATGCCGTTTTGGGGCATGGAAGCGCCATTGTTTTTGTGGTTGAATTTCATGATCTTCTTATTGTAGCGAATCAGAATCGCAGTTCAATGTGATCGCATGGCTTTCTTCGTGCATGCTCTTCCATTTCCCATTCTGCTTCCAGTTCTTCCCCGTACATATCGAAAGCTTTTCTGCCAGCTTGCGAATTGTTCATTCTGCTTTCAAAAAACCGCTTCACGCTTTTGGTTTCTTATACACGTATTATTTAAGCAATTCTTCATCAAAGCAGTCTGAGCATTCAGTCCTGAGTATGTTAGAATACGCCTATGAAAAACAATGAAAAGAAACGCGGACGATCCACTGAAAACACCCGCAGCGCATATGATGAGCGCGATCTGTTTGATGAAGATGTGATCGAATCTTCCTCGAAAACCCGCAGGGTTTCGAACCAGAAAAAGAAACGCTCTCTGGTTCTTCCCACACTGATTCTTGTATTATCTGTGACCCTTGTCTCCCTGCTCGGTGTCGTCTATCTGAATATGAAAGGCGGCAAGGACACCAAAGTCATTGAAGAGCTGAAAACCGTTGAAACAGCTCAGTTCGATGAATACAGCAGCCTGATCAACAATGCCGTTAAACCGGAAGGCTGGGATGACAACGCGTTCAATACCCTGAAAGATGCAGCGCTTGCCGCATATGATCGCAGCCTGCTCGATCAGATTGAACTCGCGCAGAACGGCGATGAAAACGCACTCGCCGATCTGAAGGAAAAAGATTTGTCCGCTTCCGCACAGCCCGATACCGTTGCAAACTACCGCAAACTGTTCGGCGATCTCAATGCCGTACCCGCCTACGTTGCCAACATGGCCGCCGGAAATCCTGCAATGGCTGAAGTTGTCGTTGCCTACGCCAATGGAAGCGCCAATACCGAAGGCAATCCCGGCGCGCAGCTCAACACCGACACGCTTCAGGATCTGAAAACATCCAATCCCGACTGGGCGTTTGTCGAATACGGTAACGGACCGTTTGTTCAGACCGGCGCCGCTCCGACCGCAATCGCTTCCGTCTTCTCCTACCTGCTTAAAGACGCCGGACTCAATCCGATTCAGGTTGCCAACTTTGCCCGCGACTACGGCTACGACGTTGCACCGGTTCGCGATGGCGATTCCCTTTTCTCCGCCTGCGCTCTGCAGTTTGGCGTGCCGATGAACCCGCTTCCCGGCTATGCGACACAGATTGGCGAAGCGCTCTCGCTTGGCGATATCGTCATCGCTCAGCAGGGAGACAATGAAAACCCGCACTTCATCGTTCTGAGCGGACTGGACGAAAACGGAAACTGGATCATGCAGGATCCGACATCCTCCGAAGGTCCTCACAGCGTATCCCCCGATGACATCATCGATTCCATCACAGCCGGCTACGCTTACTGGGTAGAATAGATTCCACCCGATTTACACATCACCTGATTTGCACCATATGAAAAACGCCCCGAAAAATCGCTTCCGCCAGACGGAACGCTTTTTCGGGGTTCTTTTCGTTTTTGATAATTTCGAGACCTTCTTCATACCGCCCGCAAACACAATCTGCTCATGATCTGCTTTTCGCCTCTCTCCGTCTCATAGCCATAGGCCATTTCTAGCCATATGGCTTTTCCGGGAAGTTTTCATCATCGAGGCGTCTATCCGGCATAATAAACCGTGAATAAAACGCAAATGCATTCCATCGAAGCGAATTGATCCTTCGACATGGACTATATATGCCATGACAAAGCATTCAGGAGAATCCGATGACAAACGACAATTCGAACCACTGCTACAGTTCTGCCCAGACCGCACCATCTGCCTGCAGCGAATACGACAACGAAACATTTTTTGCAGAATACGCCAAAATGCCTAGAAGCCAGGACGGACTGGAAGCCGCCGGCGAGTGGCACCAGCTCGAGCCGCTTTTTCCCGACATGGAAAACAAAACCGTTCTCGATCTGGGATGCGGCTATGGGTGGCACTGCAAATACGCAGCGGATCACGGCGCCACGCGTGTTCTTGGCATTGACCTGAGTTCAAAAATGATTAAAACCGCAAAAGAGCGCAATGCAGCAGGCAGATTGAATATCGCGTATGCGGCATTGACGAATACGCCTATCCAGAAAACGCCTGGGATCTGGCTGTCTCCAACCTTGCGCTTCATTACATCGAAGATCTGGATGCGGTATTCGCCAATGTGCATCGCACGCTGAAAAAAGACGGCGTTTTTCTGTTCAACATCGAACATCCCGTCTTTACCGCCGGCATCAATCAGGACTGGATCTACAACGCGGACGGCACGCCTGCCTGCTGGCCCATTGACGAGTACTACAAGCCCGGTCTTCGCCATACACGCTTTCTTGGATGCGATGTGATCAAGCACCATCACACGCTCACGCAGATTCTCATGGGACTGATCAATGCCGGATTCGAGCTCGAAGTCGTTGAAGAAGTGACACCGCCACAGAACATGCTGCATCTTCCCGGATTTATCGACGAACTTCGCCGTCCGATGATGCTTCTTGTTAAAGCCGTAAAGCGCGATTAGCGCTCATACACACGCATGCACATTCCAATACTTTCCACTTTCACAAACCAGGTCGGACATTCGTAAACCACTTCAAAAACCGATTCAAAAAAAATCGCCCGCAAATCGAAAGGATCTGCGGGCGTTGTTCTATGTTTGTGTGATTCCGTTATTGCACGAAACGGGAGATGAGCATCGCAAAACGGGGATTAAGCTTTCATGATTTGATTTCGATCAGCGATTGATTCTAACGCTCCTGGCTTGCGCGCACGGCGTCATCGGCGATCATGCCATACCAGGCAATGCCTTCATCTTTCCATCCTTTGCCAGTCAGGTAGTCCTGCTCATTTTTGGATGTCGTGAAGTGATGGGCGCCGGCTTTGGCGTTGGGGTTGTAGGAACGGTAAACAGGAATGCCGCTTTCGTCTTCGGCATACCAGGCGATGCCTTCGTCTTTCCATCCGAGTTCAGCCAGGCGATCTTTTTCCACTTCATCGAGTGTGTAGTGGTGATCGCCGGCATTCGGATTGTAGACGCGGTATACAGGACGATCGGACTCTGCGCGTGCCACCCACGCATTGCCTTCGTACATCCATCCTTTTTCCACAAGATAGTCGCGTTCTCTTTGAGAAGCGGTAAAGAAGTGTTCGCCGGAGTTGGGGTTGTACAAGCGAAGCAGTTCAACAGACGCGTCAGGTTCTGCGGCGTTTCGCACCTGAACCGGGATGGTCTTTGTCACGGTTTCCCGCCAAAAGCCGCTGCTTGTCAGACGTTCGTAGCGAAGCGTGATGCGTGTGCCGCCTTTGGCTTTAGCCGATACAGTCAGACGGTTTCCTTCGAGTGCGGCATCGGCGATTTCGGGATTCTCGACTTCGACAACCAGACGGTTGTGCGGATTTGTCAGATCGAACGCAGCGCCTTTGGCGGATACAACATTGTAATCAACAGTGCGCACTTCACTGACATCGAGAATCATCGCGTTGTTCAAGCCCTGAATCGCCAGCGGCGCTACGCCTTTGGCTACAGGCTGATCATTGGTGCTCTCATCGATCGAGAGTGTCGGAACGCCTCTTTCATCGAGCGCGTTTTCTTGAATGTACATGCGGTCGGCATACATGCGGCGTCCGGAGGAGGTGCTGTTGCGTCCATGATAGACGTAAAACAGTTCGGATTTATCCGGGCTTTCGATCATGCTTCCATGACCTGTCGAGTAAATGCTCTTTTCGGGATCCTGCGAAAGGATCGGGTTGCTTTCGGCTTTTTTCCACGGACCGAGCGGCGACGATGCGGTCGCGTAGCCGATACCGTAGTTTTCGTTTTCATAGTTGTTGCAGGAGTACATCATGTAGTAGACGGGATCTTCATCGCCATCGCCGTCCACATCGTAGTCCTTGCGGAATGTGGTCGATCCTTCGGACCAGCGGCGGTTTTTCTTTTTGCCTTCGTACTTGTCATAGTCATTGACGTGGGCGTTTTCCCAGTCCTGTTTCTCGCCGGCATAGCTGATGACCGGCACGAATCCGTCTTTGCGCGTGCCTTCGGGATCGTCTTCATCAATGTTTGTGTTGATGTATTCATCGGTGACGGTCGGCATGGTCTTGCCTTCGGGATCGTTCCACCAGTCGGTTGTCAGCTCAACAGCGTAGATATTGGATTCTTCGATGTATTTTTCCAGGTCGGTATCCCATACCCAGTTGCGGTACGCGTTGCGGGAATAGTACAGATAGATTCTGCCATCGTCATCGAAGAATACGTTTGGATCGATGAAAGGAATGTAGACGCCAAGCGGTGCTGTTTCGCCTTCTTCAAGCGTTGATGGCGGAAGCATCTGCTTCTTGTCCATCAGCTGGTTGACGTCATGGTACCCCGGATCGTATGGATAGTAGTCGATCGGGTGGTCGGCGATGGTCTCGAACGGACCAGCCGGGTTATCGGCAACAGCGACACCGACTTTGCATGCTTCTTCAAAGTCGGCATGGCCAAAGTGCGGTTCGCGCTGATTGTCGCGCATCATAGCCGCGTAGAACATGAAGTACTTGCCGGTTTCTTCATTGTGGTAAACCTCAGGCGCCCAGAACCAGGTCTTGCCCCAGCGGTTTTCTTCATCACCTTTGAGCGCGCCGGGCGCTGCTTTTTCCCATGTGGAAAGATCAGGCGAACGGTAGATGCCGTACATCCACCCTTTGTTCGCCCCGGCTGTCGAGTAGGCATAGTAGTATCCGCTCTCTTCGTCGTAGAGCACATGCGGATCGGCGGCGTTTGTCACGGCGCCGTTGAAGTACGTGACGGTGCCTTCTTCAACGGCAATGTCCTGATTGGCCATGATGCCGGTGTTTGAGAGGGCGAGCAGGGATGCTGCTGCAGTCACTGCAATTTTCTTCATCCAGTGATTCATAAAATCTCCTTTCGTTCATCTCCCTTATGCTTTCATTTTATTCGATCGATATAGACAATTCATCAAAACTTAAGCGTTTTCATTTATACTTATCGACAGATTTTCAGATATTTACAAATCATTTTGGCATAAATAAACGAGATCAACGTAAAGGAACAGCGCACGGAAATCCATACAGAACAAGCACAAAAAAACCTGTTCAAACCGCGATGCGGTCAATGAACAGGTTTTGAATGTTTACTGAATGGCAGACTGGTTGGTCTGTCCGGCAGAATTCTGCGCGTTTTCTTCGCCACCGCCGGCAGAGGTGCCTTTGGTCAGGAAATACACTTTGTTTCCGCAGTCATCCGCGCCTTCAAGATAGAAGAAGTAGTTGTCGCTAGACAGCTGATTCCATGCGGTTCCTGCCGCATACAGATCCGAGAAGTTGTAGAACACTTCCGTGCCAGCCGGCGCGCTTGAAATCGAGCATGCGGTGGACGGTCCGGAAGAGCCCTGAGGCGGATCGATAGGATCGGGATCATCCTGCTCGCTGTCAGAGCCGCTGTCCTCGGAAGAATCGGTTTCAGAGGGTACAACTTCATCATCAAACTGGTCGGACGATGTGATGTGCTGGTTTTTCGCGACAACATTGATTGTGATTTCCAGCGAATTCGAGTTGCCGGACTTGTCGGTAGCAATAACAGTTACGGGATATGTACCTTCGGTATTCAGATCATAGAAGCCGTCAACGGTGATTTCAACATCGTCTTTATCATCCGTGCGGTAGATTCGGGAAAAATCGAAGTCGGTGTTGCCGACCGGAACAGTCACCACAGCAGATGGCGAAATGAATTCCGGCATAACGGTATCCTGCACCGTCACGGTTACGGGATACTTCTTGCCATCATAATGCAGAGTAATTTCATATGTTCCGCATTCAAGATATTGTTTGCCCGCGGTCGTCACAGTTTCCTTGAATCCGTTGTACTCGTAGGCGGGATCGTTTTTCAAATCGGAATCGACAGTGATTTCATCGAGAATGCTCTGATCAGGCGTACTGGCCAGATATTCGGAAGCGTTCAGCGACACAGGTTCGCCAAGTTCAACACTTTTTGAAGCGAGCACCTTCAGTTCACTGTTTTTGGAGCCGGAGCAGCCGGCAAGCAGACAAAGAGAAAGAATAGCTCCTGCTGTAAGAAGCCGTTTCAATGGTTTCATATTCAACCTCGTTTCAAGACTAGAATAACGGTTTTCCGTTCTGTAGAAAAGAGCAAACTTCGCCCCTTTCGTGTCAATCGTGCGCAACGGCATCGGTTTCAACAAGCATTTTGACCTGTTTTCAGTCGAACTTGTTGACCACGCAAAGCCGAAAGACCAAACTAAGGGAAAAACGGAATATCAGCCTATGAATATATATGTAGACCTTTTTCTGACCTTTTCAAGAATCGGACTGTTTACGTTCGGTGGCGGTTTGGCGATGCTGCCCATGCTTGAAAAAGAAGTCGTCAACAACAAGCACTGGGCGACGTACGATGAA
>CAOKFJ010000036.1 GCA_948467695.1 uncultured Allobaculum sp.
ATTTTATGGATCTATAATTTTGAACTTCAATCCCGGGGGAATATCAAATGATTACTTTCGTTTTTGATCATTCTGTTCTGTTCAAACTTTTGTCATCTGCATAAAACGCCGGTCTGTCTGATGGAACAGCCGGCGCTGACAGGATTGTATATTTGCTAGCTAATACGCATCTTCGTCATCTTCGAAATACGTGCCTTCGCGCATGGCATCGTCCAGAACGGGCGCAGCGCTTTGTTCAATAAGCGCAAGCAGTTTTTCGGCGGAGTTCTGCAGGTCGGCCAGCTGTTTTTGCAGAAGAGCGCTTGTACGGCAGGTCTTGCCCGCACGCTCGCATAAGTCGCCGGCGCGCAGTTCAAGACTTCGCACCTGCTTTTCAAACTCCTGCATATTCGCGGCGCGGTAGAAATTCTTCGTGCTTGCCTGAAGGGAAAACACTACGCCGCAAAGCGTTGTCGGCGATACGAGCAGAACGTGCTGCGAAAGGGCGTAGTTCAGCAGATCAACGCCTTCCCCGCAAATGTAGGCATACACAGCTTCGCTTGGAATAAAGAGCAGCGCTTCATCAAGTGTCTGTTCGTTGATGTATTTGGATGCTACATCATTGATATGCTTTTTGATGTTTCGGCGAAACTCTTTTTCATAAAATTCTGCCGATTCCGGTTCATCGCACATACGCAGATAGTTTTCCATTGGAAACTTCGAATCGATGCACAATACCTGATCGGTCTGCGGAAGATGAAACGCGCCATCGCTGATTTTTCCGTTTGCCAGATGAAACTGCGTCGAATAGATGTACGGGCTGTCGCCAAGATATGTGCGTACAAGATTGTCGAGCTGATATTCACCCCATGTTCCGCGCCGTTTGGCGTTGGACATGACTTCGGTGACCGCATGCATCTGCTGGGCAAGATCGACCGAACGCTCCAGATTCACGTTTGTATCGATGCGCACCTGTTCGAGCTGCGTGCCCATGCGCTGCAGACTCTGATCTGTGCGGTCTTTTTTATTTTGAAGATGGGTGTACACATCCCCAAGCGCGCGCATCATCCAGTACATGCCCGCTACGATCATAATGAGCAGAATGATGACGACAATGACGACGCCCACTAAAAGTCCATTCATAAAATATCCCCTTTGTTTATGGTTTGCGTTCTGTCCAGGCTCCGATCTCGAACGCTCAAGTCGGTCGCATGCCGCTGTCTGTCATGCCATTCCCCTTTGTTCTGTTATGAACGAGCAGATCAGACGCATGCGGTGAAAGCCTGACTGAATCAGTTTTTCTTCGTGTTTTCGATGCGAGCGGCGCATTCGTCCAGACAGGCAAGCTGCGCCTCTCGGGTATCGAGCTCTGGATTGACGATCACCGCATGAAGCACTTCCTGAAGCGCGATGCGTCTGTCTTTTCCCTGAAGCGATGTGCGCTTTGCCACATCGTTGCCGTTGATTTTCAGTTCTTTGAGCGAAAGCGGATGTCTGCTCTTTTCCTGTTCATAGAACGCGCGGAAATTATCGAGCAGAATCTGCCGGTCAAGTGTGGCATGCGCCAGAATATCCGCCTGCTGCAAAGCGAACAGATCCTGAATCTGCTCATCGGTATATCCTTTGGCAACCCGCAGTTCATACAGACTTTCAAGATTCGGTTTAAAAAACGTGTCGTGATCGCAGATGAGCATTTTGATCTCGCTCTGCACACGTGTCGGCAGCTTCAGCTTTGCGAGAATATCGCTGGAAAGCTTCTGCGACATCTTTTCGTGGCCTTTAAAGTGATCGCGTCCATTTTCGTCTGTAACCCGCACCGCCGGTTTTCCGCAGTCGTGAAGCAGAGCCGCCCATAAAGTAACCGGTGTTTTGATCGGCAGATACCACAGCGCGTCCATGGTGTGACCGATGACACTCGCATAGTGATAGGGCGTATTCTGCTCGGCGCGCGCCATGTCGGACAGAGGCGGAATCCATGGCGCAAGCAGATCCACCATGTGACTTAAGCAATGCGGGCCTTTCGCCAGAATTTCTTCCATCTCAGGCACGACGCGCTCAGCAGCCAGTGTGGAGGACAGTCCGCTTTTTTCATCGATGGCTTTCATCGTTTCCGCATCGATTCTCGCGTGCAGTCTTGCCGCAAAGCGCCATGCGCGAAACATGCGAAGCGCATCTTCTTCAAACCGCACTGCCGGGTCGCCGACTGCGCGGATGATCTTGTTTTTCAGATCTTCCTGTCCGCCAAAAGGATCAACCAGACCGCTTTTCGGATTCCACGCCATAGCGTTAACAGTAAAATCACGGCGCTTGAGATCTTCGCGAATATCGTCTGTATACTCTACGGACTGCGGATGACGATGATCGACATACGCGCCTTCTTTTCGCATCGTTGTGACTTCGACAAGTTCTCCATCTTCAATAACGGTCACCGTGCCATGCGCAATGCCTGTCGGGATGCATTTTGAAAAGAGCTCCATGACCTGATCCGGTGTCGCGCTGGAGGTAATGTCATAGTCATGAGGCATGACGCCGTTTAGACAATCCCGCACGCATCCGCCCACTAGATAGGCTTCATATCCAGCGCTTGTCAGTGTGGAAAGAACCTTCTCTACACCTTTCGGCATTTCAATGCGCAAAGGCCGTGACTGCAAGGCAGTCTGCCTCTGTTCTGTCTTGATATCGCTCATCCGTTCGCTCCTTTCAGACTTCTTCAAAAATTATGCACTATGCCCGATCGCCGGACATGTTTTTTGCGTGATATGCACTCATGACGCATTCAGGCGGTCATGTGCATAAAAAAGCGGATAACAAAAGAGTACCGCGTTGCAGCGTTCAAACCAAACTGAAAACAGAGAAAAGTCACAATGCCATACGCTGAATCAGATGGATGGCGCTCAAGGCAGGAAGAAAAAGAACCTGCCGGCTCTTGGCAGCGCAGGGCTTGCCGCATGAGCACAGACAGGTTCAGAAATTTTTACTGGTTCGTCTTAGAATGCGCGAACGTAGAGCGGTTTGGACGATTTGGCGATGTCCTGTCCGAGTTTGGAGTCGGAGAACATGAATTCCATGTCTTTGTCGCGTGCTACCGGTTTGAGCGCTGCGGAAAGACGTGTGAAGATTCCGGTGTCTTTTTCTTTGGAATCCACGAGGATGAACCATGTGGTTTCTTTGCTTTCGGGATCTTTCAGACGCTCTTTGATGTTGATGGCGGAATCATGGAAGCCTGCGGAAATCAGAGCCGCTTCGATATCCTGCATATCGCCTTCGGGATCTTTGAGGAACACGTTGGTGTTTGTTTCAATGTTGCGCTCTTTGAGCGGGGAGCGGTAGGCATCTTTGAAGCCGATCAGGAAGTCTGCCGGGAAGCGGATGTTTACGCCGTTGGGATCGACAACGATGCCGTTGACATCGCCTTTGGCGTCTTTAACCATGGGCATCCACTGTTCGGAAGACATCACCATGCAGTTCACACCCGGATCGCCGAATGCGTTTTTCATTTCTTCAAGGCTTGTGAAGACAGGGAACATTTTTTCGCCCTTGTCATCGGTAGCTGTCATGAACGAAAGTTTTGCGTCGTTCGGGAATTTGATCTTGCCGTCCGGCTGTTTGATCGGTTCTTTGTCCCAGTTTGCGGGAACGAGGATGCGGGTATCCATCAAAGCCGTTCCGGCTTTGAGAAGATTTTCATCTGTCTGATCTTCGCGCATGCGGACGAGCGCTTCGCGAAGAATTTCATTATTAAATTTGAAATCCATTTTATTCATTTCCTCCAATGGCTGCTTCTTCAAAGAGAATCGAAGGCGCGCTGGTGCTGCGTGTTTCCCAGCGCAGATCGTCGCCGACAGCTTCGACATGGTTCATCAGATCCATGAAGTTTCCGGCAACGGTAATCAGGGTCAGCGGACGGACATATTCGCCGTTTTCAACGAGATATCCCTGCGCCTGCAGCGAGAAGTTGGTGCTGACAAAGTCGATTCCTGCGTGCATGCCTGCAAGATTGGTAATAACCACTCCATTGTCCATTTTTTTCAAAAGAGAGTCAAAAGAATTCGAGCCCGGTTCGATGTAAAGATTCATGCTCGAAACATCGGTCGCGCCTCCGCCGGAACGGAAGCCGTTTCCGGTAGACTCGGCGCCCATTTTAAGAGCCGATTTCGTGTTGTGCAAAATGAGATCGAACACACCATGATCAACAACAGTTTTTGTCCGTGTGGGTGTACCTTCGTCATCGTAGTTCTGCAAAAAGAGCGCATCGGTATTGCGCGGATCGTCGATGATCGTAATCTGATCCGAGAACACTTTTTCGCCAAGTTTTCCTGTAAGCGGAGAAATGCCGCGGGCAATGACGGAGCCGAAGAACATGCCCTCCAGGCAGGAGAACAGTGTGGACATCGCATCATAGCGGAAGATGACTTTGCATGCGCGGCTCGAGCAGGATTTTGCGCCGATACGGGCAATCACCTTGTCGGTCAGTTCTTTGACAAAAGCCTCCTGATCAAACGCGTCAAGATCAGGCACGACTTTGATCAGATAGTCATCAAAAATTTCTCCATCGACTTTTACCGCAATTTCGCCCTCGATCAGCTGGTACTGGTAGGCATCGGCAATCGTTGTGCCAAGCGAATTGGTCAGTTCGCGGCTGACTTTCGCGCTTTCAAACGCAAGGCCTTTTACCTGCGATACGCGTTCGTCGGCTTTGGCGAGTTTCTCTTCAAGCGAAGCGAGAACATCTTTGATCTGCGAAGCGTCCGCTTCTTTCCAGGTTTTTGTCGATGTCGCTTCTTCGGTTTCCATCGGACCGACGAGAACGTCTTTTTCGGTCGCGGCGATGCTTGTCGCGCTGTCTTTAAGCGACTGAAGAACGGTATCCATATCTTCGTCGCAGATTTTTTCCATAGCGGTGGACACGATTTTTCCATCCGCCATTGCGCGCAGCGATGTGGACAGCACGCGGGACGTGGTAAAGGTATGCATTTTCTGCTCGAACCAGCTCAGCGATCTGGACTGGGAGCGTGTCTGCGTGATTTCGAGACCTTCAAGACCGAGCTCTTTTGCGCGGTCGATCCATGCCTGTTTATTCATTGTCCGTACCTCCTACCGTAATCGAGCTGACGCGAATCGCGGGCTGACCGACGTTTGTCGGGATAGATCCGGAAATCGATCCGCACATGCCCTGCGAAAGGGCGAGGTTGTCGGAAACCATGTCGATTTTCTTGATGATTTCCGCACCGCTGCCGATCAGCATGGCGCCGATGACGGGATCGGTGATTTTGCCGTCTTCGATCAGATAGCCTTCGTTGACACCGAAGTTGAATTCACCGGTGTTCGGGTTGACGGAACCGCCGCCCATGGATTTGCAGTAGAGACCGAATTTGATGTCCTTGAACATATCTTCTTTTTTATCGGTGCCCGGCGCGATGAACGTATTGCTCATACGGCTGGTGGGTTCGTATTTGTAGGATTCGCGGCGGCCGCTTCCGGTGGACACTTCGCCCATGCGGCGCGCATTGAGACGGTCAACCATGTAGGACGTAAGAACGCCATGGTCGATGAGCAGGCGTTTCTGCTGCGGATTGCCCTCATCATCGATGTTCTGCGTGCCCCATTCGCCCGGCATTGTTCCATCGTCGTAGGCGCTGACTTTTTCGCTGGCGATCATCGTGCCTTTTTTGCCGGCCATAACCGACTGGTTTTTGGCAACGCCGGTCGCTTCAAGCAGATGTCCGCACGCCTCATGGAAGATAACGCCGCCAAAGCCGTTGTCGATGATGACGGGCATTACACCGCTGGGCGCGGGTTTTGCGCTTAAAAGCACGAGAGCCACGCGGGCGGCTTCTTTTCCGGATTCTTCGGGAGCTGTTGCGCCGACGAACTGATCAAGACCGCGGCATGAGCCCGGTGCGCAGCGTCCGGACTGCACATTTGCACCCTCTCTGGCATAGGCGCTGACTGCCATGCGGGAACGCTGGCGCACATCGCCGACAAACAGACCGTCGGAGTTTGCGATCTGCACGTCCTGGTGCACAGAGGAAAGCGATGCGCTCACCTTGAAGATGCGCTCATCGGTTTCGCGGGCGGCTTTAATCGAACGGTCGAGCAGTTCGATTTTCTTTGCGTCTTCGGTTTCAAACGGATCCACATCGATCGGCGAGATGTTCTCTGCCATGTGGAACTCTTCGAGCTCAACGATCTTGCCCTCGTCCTTGCGGCCGATGGCCTCGCGCAGATCGTCGATGATTTCTTCGAGAACGCTCATTTCCATTTCATCGGTATAGCCGTATACGGATGAAGTTCCTTTATACAACCGGATACCTGCACCGGCTCGTACGGAACGACTGATGTTTTCAACATTGTCGTCGAGCTGAGTGAGGGATTCGGAATGTGTTTCTTCTTCAAAAATTTCTGCAAAGTCGGCTTCAGAACGCATAGCACGGCACAGCAGAATTTCGAGCTGTTTTTTCTTAAGCATGTATATTCACCCCATTCAAATGTTAAGTATAGCAAACGCATATGGATGACCTGCCCCTGAAAAGTCGGTTAAGAGCACTCTGCCTTCATTTTCATGGAAATCCATGAAAACCTTTACAATTTTCCGGAATTCAAACCGAATCAACCATATACGACAATAATGCTTAACTTGTTGTACAGCACCATCGAACGCTCCATTTGATCAATACCGACCAACCTGAACCGAGCTTTATACAGCAGCGCCCTGCGGCGTCCAGACTCTTTTCTGTCTGTTTGCCGCAGGGCGCGTTGATGATTCTGAATTTCTTTGTTCGAGAACACGTTTTGAGTGTCTGAACTCTGTCTACTTCAGGTTTTCGATTTTTTCTTTGAGAAGTTCTTCGTTCGGTTCCAGACGCGCTTCAAGCCAGCGGCGATTCAGATTCGATGCTTCTTCGTTGATCTGGCTCTGGCTTTCGGGGTTGTCGACAACCGCGTTTCCTTGATTCAGCGCTTCCTGAATGCCTTCGATTGTCGCTGCTCTGAACTGTTCAAAGTTCGCTTTTTCAATCACGGCGATGATCATTTCCAGAAGGGACGTGTCATGTACAGCCGGTGTCTCGTCCTTTCGGATCAGTTTCGCATCCGCGAAATCGAAGTGATCGCTCCAGTTGTTTTCGCCCTGAAGCACTTTGATGATCAGTTTTTCGGATGTTTCATCCAGCGGCACGCTGATCTTCTGCGCTGCGTCTCTCCAGCTCATGTTCTGAATATCAACAACAGGCTCGCCCTCTTCATTGTTGAGGAAGACCTGCAGTGACACGTTTCCATGGCTGCCTTCATAACATACAGCTTCATCCAGGCCGGCAATCGCTTCAAAGCGAATATAGCCTTTGTCTTTGATATCCCATTCCATAACAGATTCGGCGTGAGTACCGATACCTTTATGGTACGTTTTGAATCCATCGCCAGTATTGACACTCAGCGCGGTACCGATGGAAGCATGATCTTTGTACACGGAACCGTCTCCAGCCTGCGCTTTTGTCCATTCCAGATCAGACAGATAGTCGAACGTATCGGCATGATCAGTATCAAACGGACGAATGGTTGTATCAAACCAGCTTCCGTCACCGCCGTTTCCATCTCTGGCATCGAGCGCAAAGACAATCTGATCACCTGCTTTGGCTTCAATGACCGGTGCGGCTTTCCAGATTTTATTTTCCCCCAGATCACCGAGACGGTCTGCATCTTCGGGCCAGACAACGGTTCTGTTATGCAGAATCTGCACACGGACTTTGCCCCACTGCTGAGGCAGTTTTTCAAAGATGCCCTCTACAGCGTAGGTTCCATCCGCAGGAACAGTCCATGCACGCGCTGTGCGGTTCCATCCCGGATGCAGATAGCGGGGACCCGCATACATCCAGTCGCCGGTATTGGGCACAGACCATGCAGTTTCGCCTTTGAGCCACTGAGGATCTCCATCAAAAGCAATGAACTTGTTATTGTCGTCAATACGGCCATAGCTCCAGCCACGCGCGCCATTGACGCCTGTCACATGATCTTCTGCTGCATTCCAGTGTGTTCGTTTAGTGAGGTTGCAGTGAATAGTGAAATCCTTGCGTCCCGCTCCATCAGGGCTGGTGACCGTGAGCACAATATTTCCGTTTTCATCCGGCTGCACTTCAGTCCATTTCTGTTCATACAGCGCACCGGCAGAAAGTTCTTCGTCTTCACCATTGATCGCAAGCGAGCTTTTCACGTTGGAAGGTACAGCTTTTACATACACCGCATCGCCTTCATACACATCAACGGCATAGTCGGTTTTTCCATATTCGTACACCAGGTCGGCTCCGGCAACCGCCAGACCGGCAAGGTTGTAATCATCAGTATGCGATACACCTTTGTCTTCATAGACCTCAAGTTCCTTGATCACCGCACGATTCTTCACATTTCCCTCAGATCCCTGAGCCGAAGCGACTTTGGTGAACAAAACGCGCAGACCAGTGATGTCTTTGGCGATAAATTCATCTTCAATCAGGTTTCCATGCGCTGTCTTTTCATTCTTCGCTGCCGTCGTCCACACCGTTCCGTCTGTTGTGGTCTGGATTTCATACGTGCATGTCTGATAGTCATGTTCGAACTGCAGCAGCGCATTGCGCACCGATACCGGCTTTTCAAAAGTCAGCGTATACGCTTCCTGATTGTTTTCCGAAACGATACCTTCTGAATGCCATACAGTTTCGAGATTTCCATCGACAGCGTTGTTCACATCAGATCCTGCTTCAGTGCTGGTCGCATTCACAACAGCCTTTGACACAATATTCTGCTTCAATTCAGACTGGTCGCGGTCCGCGCGTCCTTCTTTGACGTATGCGGACAGCCATACCGGGCTGAATTTATGCGCTTCATGCAGACTCTCGGCTACGAGTGTCAGTTTTTTCACACCGGCAATATCCACATCCAGATCAGCGATCTGATCCGTGATGGCTTCGCTTGCGTAAAGCAGCGCGCCATCTCCATATACTTTGAAGATCACGCCATCGCGAGTCGTTCCGTCAACTGCCATTTTTCCGGTCAACCGCGTGTAATTGCCGTTGAGCTGATAAGACAGCGGCGCGGCATTTTCCACTTTCAAAGACGATGCATAGTCCTGTCCGTTGATGGTTACCGTTCCCTTGACAACATCCCACGGGCTGTTGTCCGCAATCACCGCTTCTTTTTCCGCAAGGAACATGGAACTGTCTTCAAGAGGAATGCCATCGGCAATCACTTCAAAATCCGCCTGCGTTTCATCCGGTTCAACGGTTTTCAGCGTCAGTTCGCTCACTTCGCCGCCCGCTGTCCAGGCTTTGACTTTGACATCGCCGGCTTTACGTGTCGAGCGCAGGTAAATAGCGGTTTTTCCAAAACGCGCCTGCGACGGGTTGGTGCCTACGCGTTCGTCGCCATCGCCGACCAGTTCGGCTTCGCCTTCCACTTCAAAGGCGACCGGCATGCTTTGAGTGCTCATATTGCCGTCTTTGTCGAGAAGACTGACTTCTACGCGAACCATATCGGAACCGTCCGCTTCCCAGACACGGCCGTTAAGATCTTCGTTCAGAGCGACAGTCGTCACTTCGCCTGCCGGACGGATTTCCTGCTCGGCAATCACATTGCCCTCCGCGTCCAGACCTTCAGCCTTCAGCCATGTGCCGTTTGTATACGGAACAGCCGAGAAAAGGAAAGGGGGATGATCCAGCGAGCTTGTGTTCTTGTAGTCCATCGGCTCGTTGATCTTTTCAAACAGCGCCTGATCGCCCTGCATAACGCTCAGACGAACCTTTTCGGCATTGGAGTAAACGTAAATTTCGCGTTCAGCATCCGTACCGAGTGTTTCGCCATGCGATTTGTCGACAACCGGCGCTTTTTCAGACCAGCTTGTCGCTGCGAATACCATCGGTCCAGTATCAACACCCATCGCTTCAAGCTCGGGATTTTCTTCAACATCGCGCTGAGAAGCGAACGCGTAGTAGGAGTATTTCGGCGTACGCAGCAGATCCCAGATACCGCAGTCCGAAGAATGAGCATCATACCCGCGGTTGTGATCAATACCAATCCACATGGAAACACCGACAAAACGATGATTGGTGTCCTCGTATGTTTTTTTCGCATCTGCCAGAGTAATATTGCCGTTTCCATTGAAGTAATAGCCATCGTACAGACGATTATTCCCCTGAATAACCATGCGTGCTTCACCACCGGGATAAAAACCATTTTCATCCCGTTCAACACGACAGGTATTGGTGAAATTTTGTCCGAACTGTTCCTCCCAGAAGTCGCCGTATTCGCGCAAATAGGAAAGAGCGGTGTCGGAATACGCGGGGACTTCGTCCGCTCTTCCAAAGACAATATCCGCATTCGCACCCTTATGCGGATTTTCCGCGCTGACAACCATATCCGGTGCTTCCTCTTTAACAATATCGCAAAGGGAGTTAGTGAATGCGGAGGTAACACCTGTCGATTCATTCAGACTCGCTTCAATGGAGAAAAGAGACGGACGATTGCGATCGCGCTGCACCATTCGGCGCAGATCGCTTTTAATGCGCTGTGCAAAAATGGGATCGCTGTTCCAGTACTGCCATCCGGGGAGCGCTTCAAGAACGAGAATACCCAGTTCATCACATGCCTCGAGGAAATCTACAGACTGCGGATGATGTGCTGTACGGACAACATTGAACCCTGCGGATTTGTATTTGACTGCATCATCGCGCTGCAAAGCAGAAGATGCCGCAAAACCGACATAAGGATACTCCTGATGGCGGTTCACTCCGTTGAAACATTCAAAACGCTCGCCGTTGATCAGAAGTCCCTGATTGACATCTGTCGTGATCGTACGGATTCCAATGCGCTGTTCGTATGTATCCACAATGCTGCCGTTCTGTTCCACTTCGGTTTTGAGCGTATACAGATTGGGCGTGTCGGGATGCCAGAGGCTGGGATTGTCTACCACAAGTGTCTGGATTGAATTGACGCGGCCTTCACCTTTGATCTGTACCGGAAGAGACTTTGAAACAATTTCGTTTCCTTCATCATCGATTAATGTGGTTATCAGTGTCACATCCGCATCAGCAGCATCTTCATTTTTCAGATCGGTTGTAACCTGCACGCTGGCGCGCTCACGGGACACTTCGGGATACTCGACAAAAATCCCTGCTTCTTTATCGAATTCTTCCACCACATCGCTGATGTGAACAGACTGCGTCGATGTCAGCCAGACATTGCGGTAGATACCTCCAAAATAGCTGAAATCGAGCTGTCCCTGCGGTTTTCCAGGAGGAACAAGACCATTATCGGAGTTGTCTGCCAGAACCGTAATGACATTTCGGCTGCCGTCTGTTTTCACGACATCCGTCACATCGACAGTAAAGGGCAGATAGC
>CAOKFJ010000037.1 GCA_948467695.1 uncultured Allobaculum sp.
CAGATTACGGCGTTCAACGGACATGGAATCCGGCATGACGATAATGACGGGATAGCCTTTGACAGCGGCAACCAGCGCTTCGCCGATTCCTGTATTTCCGGAAGTTGCTTCGACAATTGTCATGCCCGGCTTGAGCACGCCATCCGCTTCCGCTTTTTCAATCATATGAGCGGCGATGCGGTCCTTGACCGATCCGCCGGGGTTTCCGCCTTCGATTTTTACGACAAGACGAGCGCCGAGATTGTATTTGTCTTCGAGTTTAGAGAGTTCAACCAGCGGAGTATGCCCCACCAGTTCGAGAACATCGCGATAAATTTTCATCGTAGATCCTCCTGCACGATGCGCCTTGTGATGCCATGCACGCTTTCTTTTATGAAAAGCAGGCATGCGCATATGGCTCTCGTGCGTTTTTCTTCTATGAACCATGGTATAAAACAAAGGCTTCATTTTCGAAAGTTTTGCCTGAAAGAGAAAAAGAAAAACAGGCACTTCCTTTCGAAACAGGCGTAAAAAAGCCGTCGTCTTCACAAGACAACGGCCTGATTGTGTATGCGTGATGCAGAGAATTCGGCGATGCTAGGCGACCTGCGAATTCAGCCACGCAAAGATGAATTCATCGAGATTTCCATCAAGGACATTCTGCGCCTGACTGGTTTCACAGCCGGTGCGGGTGTCTTTGACAAGCGTATACGGATGAAGAACATAGCTTCGAATCTGGGATCCCCATTCGTTGGCTTTGACTTCACCGCGCAGCTCGGTGATCACCTTCTGCTGGTTTTCGATTTCAAGCTGAAGCAGACGGGATTTCAGAATGCGCAGAGCTTCTTCGCGGTTCTGAATCTGGCTTCGGCCCGACTGGCATGTCGCCACGATTCCGGTCGGCAGATGGACCATGCGAATGGCAGAGTCCGTCTTGTTGATATGCTGTCCGCCGGCGCCTGAAGCGCGCTTGGTTTCGACAAGCAGATCTTCCGGTTTGATTTCGATTTCAATATCGTCATTGAACTGCGGCATAACTTCGACCGAGGCAAAAGACGTATGACGTCTTGCACCGGCGTCAAAAGGCGAAATGCGCACAAGACGGTGCACGCCTTTTTCTCCTTTGAGATAGCCGTAGGCTTTTTCGCCTTCCACAAGGATCGTCGCCGATTTAATGCCAGCTTCTTCTTCCTCCTGGTAGTCGAGAACACTGACTTTCCAGCCTTTGTTCTGCGCGTAGCGGGTGTACATGCGGTAAAGCATGCCCGCCCAGTCGCACGCTTCCGTGCCGCCGGCGCCGGGATGGAATTCGAGAATCGCATTGGAGTCATCGTATTCTCCCGAAAGCAGCACTTTTACCTGAAACTGATCCATCTTCTTTGCGGTTTCTTCCATTTCTTCGGAAGCCATCTCGAGAAGATCTTCATCCATTTCGGCTTTGAGCGCATCGTAGGCTTCAGACAGCGAATCCATTTCAGAGCGAAGCTCTTCGTAGGAATTCACGATGTCTTTGAGCGAGTTCTGCTTGCGAATGGTCGACTGCGCTTTCTTCTGGTCGCTCCAGAAGCCATCCGCCAGCATCTGCTCGTCATATTCTTTGATCTGTTCCTTTTTGGCAGGCAAGTCAAAGTGACTCACCTAGAGAGTCCAACTTCTCCAGGTGAGTAGAAAGGGTTTGTTTAAGTTCGAAAAGTTCCATTAGTTGGCCCTTGCCTTGGCAGCCTCGCGGGCTTCTTCGACTTTGTTTTTGGGCTGGTTGCTGGTGAGGCGGATTTTCAGGAAGTTCGACGCGATTTCGTAGTCGATGCGGCGGTTCATGTCTTCAAACATGTCAAAGCCTTCCTGAACATACTGCTGCAGCGGGTTGTTCTGTGCATAAGCGCGCAGACCGATACCATTGCGCAGTTTTTCCATCAGGTCGATGTGCGCAACCCAGTTGCGGTCGATGGTGGAAAGCACTACGGATTTTTCATAGGGCAGGAACTGCTGTTTCAGAGGTCCGATTTCATCTTCGAATTCTTTCCATACGCGGTTGAAGATGTATTCCTTGAGCTGGTTGAAATCTTTGCCTTCCAGTTCTTCTACATGGAAGCCGCGGTTTCCAGTCAGTCCGAGAACTTCAAGGGAGGATACCAGACCGGGCAGGTCAACGGTTTCCTTGCGTGTGTCGGAAAGGTTGTTCTGCAGAGACTGCTCGACAACTTTTTCGAAGATGACTTTCACCATATCGGTGATGTCTTCGGTTTCGAGAACTTTGTTTCTCTGTTCGTAGATGATTTCACGCTGTCTGCGCAGTACATCATCGTAGTCAAGTACGTTTTTACGGGTATCGAAGTTGGCGCCTTCGACTTTTTTCTGCGCCATGGTGATGGAGCGGGTAACCTGTTTGGATTCGATTTTTTCATCGCCCAGGCTCGAGAACAGTTTCTTGAGCTTGTCGGTACCGAAGCGAACCATCAGTTCGTCTTCAAGCGATACGAAGAAGCGGGAGAATCCGGGGTCGCCCTGACGTCCGGAACGTCCGCGCAGCTGGTTGTCGATACGGCGGGATTCATGACGTTCGGAACCGAGTACGGCAAGTCCGCCGAGTTCGCGGCTTTCCTTGGTCAGCTTGATGTCGGTACCGCGTCCAGCCATGTTGGTCGCGATGGTTACAGATTTCGGACGGCCGGCTTTGGCAACGATTTCCGCTTCGCGCGCATGGTTTTTGGCATTCAGAACTTCGTGCGGGATGCCCTCTGTTGTCAGCATCTTGTCAAGCAGTTCAGAAACTTCTACCGCGATGGTACCTACGAGAACAGGCTGTCCTTTTTCGTAGAGTTCTTTAACGGTGCGAACCATGGCTTTGTATTTGTCTTCTTTGCGCGCATAGATTTCATCCGGCAGATCCTGACGGGCGATCGGACGGTTTGTGGGGATAACCACAACGCGCATGTTGTAGGTATTCAGGAATTCTTCTTCTTCGGTTTTTGCGGTACCTGTCATACCGGCAAGTTTGCCGTACAGACGGAAGAGGTTCTGGTAGGTGATGGTCGCCATAGTGGATGTCTCTTCTTTGATGGGGACATTTTCCTTGGCTTCAATCGCCTGATGCAGACCGTCGGAATACGCGCGTCCGGGCATTGTACGTCCGGTGAACTGGTCAACGATAACGATTTCCTGTTCGTCGCTGACAACGTATTCAACGTCTTTCATCATGATGTAGTTGGCTTTAAGCGCCTGGTTGATGTGGTGTACAAGCTGAGTGTTGTTCAGATCGTACAGGTTTTCAAGGTTGAAGAATTTTTCGGCTTTTTCCACACCGTCATCGGTAAGCATAACCTGTTTGGTTTTTTCGTCGATGTCGTAGTCGCCGGAAACAATGTTCTTTTCCTTGGTGTGCTTGTCGTATTCGTATTCGGGTTTAACAAGCGTTTTTACAAAACGGTCGGCAGCAACATACAGGTTGGCAGTGTCTTTGCTTCCGCCGGAAATAATCAGAGGTGTACGTGCTTCGTCGATCAGAACGGAGTCAACCTCATCGACAATGGCAACATTCAGTCCGCGCTGAACACGATCTTTGACATTGCGCGCCATATTATCGCGCAGGTAGTCGAATCCAAGTTCGGAGTTGGTGCTGTATGTAATGTCGCAGGCATAAGCTGCACGTTTTTCGGCTTCGGACAGTTCGTGTTTGTTTACACCGACTGTCAGTCCGAGGAAACGGTAGATTTCGCCCATCCACGCGGCATCTCGGCTGGCAAGGTATTCGTTGACAGTAATAACGTGAACACCCTGTCCCTGCAGCGCGTTGAGGTAAACCGCCATCGTCGCAGTCAGTGTTTTACCTTCACCGGTTTTCATTTCAGCAATGTCGCCGCGGTGCATGGCGATGGAGCCTTCAATCTGCACTTTGTACGGTTTTTCACCGATAACGCGGCTTGCGGCTTCGCGCGAAGTAGCAAAAGCTTCGGGAAGCAGGTCGTCAAGGGTTTCCCCTTTGGCAAGACGTTCGCGGTATTCTACAGTTTTATGTTTAAGTTCATCATCGGACAGATTCTTCATTTCCTGCTCGTGAGCAAGAACCTGATCCGCAATTTTTTCCAGTTTCTTCAGTTCTCTAGCTTCTTCAGAGAACAATCCTCCAAAAAGAGTCATGCGTTTCTCCTCTCAAATACACGTTCATTCAATTTTAGCATAGCCATCCCTGAACCTCTATTATTTCCAAATTCGCGGTTCGAAGACGTCAAAAATCCCGTCACAGGCGGGCGCATTTCCTTGATCGGACAATTAATAACATGAACAGATTGACAGTATCCAATCAACTTGTTCATGTTATTACATTTTTCACGAATAGTAAACTGGCGCAAGGCAATGTCGGGGCTGTTTTTGCTTCATTTAAAGTCCATTTTGGAAGACAATCCCGACTTTTTCTGTGCCTGAACGAACGCTTTTCTCTCAATATCCGTAAAAAAATGCTCAATGCGATTGAAAGCCCTTTCTGATTTTATTCTTTTTTCGAACATTTTCGCAAAAACGCCGCGTCGCTTGGTTCTTTTTTGAAAAGCAGACACGGCGTTTTGTTAACGATTTGTTACAAATAACTTTGTTTGAGACTATTTATCACTTAGCAGACTTAGTCGACGACAAGAAGACATTTCCCGCATCTCTTTTCGCAGCGCCGCTATACGAGATGACGTTCGAATGCGTTGTCGCTGACACCCTGGCCAAGCACGCGTTTGGCCCAGGCGATCGCTTTTTCCAGATTGTGATCGCGGTAGTTGCCGCATTCCTTGCGCGCAAGACCGGGCACCTGATCGATCGTCGTATCGACAATCTGCTCGAGCGCGTGTTTTACCGCCTGGGCTGCTTCTGTTGCAGACAGCTCGCCCCAGACAAACAGATGGAAGCCGGTGCGGCATCCGTACGGCGAGCAGTCGATGTAGCCTTCAAGCTGAGGACGCAGATATTTGGCAAACAGATGCTCGAGTGTATGCATGGCATCCGTATCGATGAATTCTTCGTTTGGCTGAGTGAGGCGAACGTCGAAATTGGAAATCACATCCCCTTTCGGGCCTACGCTCTGGTCGATTGTGCGCACGTAGGGCGCGATGACTTTGTCATGATCAAGCGTGAAGCTTTCAATCACGGTCTCTTTTGGCATGGTTCTTGTATCCTTTCCCATTAATTTAATATTCCGGTGGTGTTCCGGTTTCTGTTTTCTAAAAGCAGTTACGACAGGCTTCAAATAGCGCAAAGCTATTCGGCTGCAGTCTTGAGAACATATTTCTCAAGAAATACAGCTACACCGTCTTTGCGATTGGACGCTGTCACATAGCTTGCTGCTTCTTTGACTTTGGGCAGCGCGTTGGCCATGGCTACGCCGATGGTGCCGGCAAGCATTTCCAGATCGTTGTTGTCGTTGCCAAAGCTCACGGCTTCATCTGTCGAAAAGCCATATCGTTCGCACATCGTTTTTACCCCCTGCAGCTTGGACAGCTCGGGATGAACAAATTCAAGCAGAAACGGTCCTGAACGAAACACTCTTGCCGTTTTCAGCTTTGCAGGCTTGTCGCTATCAAGGTAGCGGGAAATGCTCCACGGCATGCCAACAGCCATGAACTTGAGCGAATCGCGAAGCAGCTGCTTCTCGCTGACCACTTCAAAATTGAGTTTGTTTCGTCTGGCCATCTGGCGCACAAGCAGATTGTCTTTAGTCGCGTACAGCGTATCGCCATGATACTCCGCAAGTGTCAGTCCGCTGTTTTCAAGCGACTCGATCAGAGGCTCGATGTCGTCCGGGCGCATCCAGAACGTTTCTTCAATTTTTCCCGTCTGGGGATCCATGACCATTGCGCCGTTGAAGCCGATGACAAAATCGACGTCTTTATCAATGCCCCACACTTTCAGCATGGTTTTGAGCGCTACAGCCGAACGGCCGGAGCAGATGCCGAATTTAATTCCCTGTTTTCTGGCAGCGCGAATGGCGCGGATATTGCGGTCGGTTATCTTCTTGGTGTTGTACAGAAGAGTGCCGTCCAGATCGCACACGATCATTTTTACTGGTTTCATCACGTACACGCCCTTTCCCTATGGCATCACAAACAGCATGCGCAGCGCATTTTCCGACAGCTGCGGCAGGCATGCGATTCATCTTTCGCCGCAGGATATTGTATAGGATTTGCGCTGATTTTTCGTGCCGGTTTTTCAATCCTCAAGCGCACTGTCCATACTGAACAGACTCTTGCCGCGGTTCTCGTGTTCAAGCGGCACAATCTGCGCGATCGCCCGCTGATAAAACGGCATGAAAGCGGAAGGTATGGAATGCGTCTGATCAATGCGCGAAACCGGCACAAATCCCTCACCTGGATCTGTATGCACCAGCGTGCCGTCCATCATCCATTCCACATGTGAAAATACATGATGATGCTCTCCCAGATTCTGTGTTTCGTACACGCTTTCGGGAAGCGTCTCGTCAAATTCGTACAGACCGGCGAGCAGTCCCTTTTTCGGTCTCTGGCGGATGTGCAGAAGAATTTCATGATTTTCACCGATCGCATACCACACGTACACGTGCTTTTCCTCTTTGCGCCGCTCAGCCTTCTTTCGCTTTACTGGAAGTTCTTCAGGGTGCGCTTTGGTCGACGACGCGCAGAAAGAAGCGAGCGGACAGTCCTCGCACCGCGCGATTTTCGGGGTGCATATGCGCGCGCCAAGTTCCATCAGCGCCTGGTTCCAGTCGGAGATATCCTCTGTGCCGGGCAGATCGTTTTCGACCTTTTTTTCAAGTTTCTTCCTGTTTTTCAGATCGAAGAAATCATCATGAAGATCATAGAAACGCGAATAGACGCGAATCACATTTCCATCAACCGCGGCGACTCGTTCGTTGTAGGCGATCGATGCGATCGCGCCGGCTGTATACGGACCGATTCCCGGCAGTTTGAGCAGTTCATCGCGTGTGTCGGGAAGCTTCGCTTCATACTGATCCACACAGACTTGCGCCGCTTTGCGCAAAGACCTCGCGCGCGAATAATAGCCAAGTCCCTGCCATGCTTTCATCAGCGCATCTTCATCGGCATGAGCGAGCGCTTCAATATCGGGAAACTGTTTCATAAACGCGCTGTAGTGATCGAGCATCGCTTCGATACGCGTCTGCTGCGCCATAATCTCCGAAATCCAGATGCGGTATGGATCTTTGTTTATGCGAAACGGAAGGTCACGGCGATTGTGCCGGTACCAGTCCAGTAGAGATTTTTTATCCGTAGTATTCATGCCCTCTATTATAGAAGTCCGCTTTCTTCAGCGCCTTTATGAAGCGTATTCGTTTTTGACATGCGCAGTTTTTTCATTCTCCGCTAGAACGGAAACATGAAAAAAAGCGTTTCGCCACAATCAGCGATACGCCTTGATTTCTATTTTTGTTTTCTGATCTGATTTCTTTTTTCGATTATCCCTGAGGATATTTTCAGCGATGCTTTTCTGCGATCAAATGAGATGCATGATCACAAACGATGCATGACCGGTAATGGAGATGTCGGTTTCATTGGCGGGAATCAGCACGCTCATACCCGGTCCCGCATGGATGGTCTCGTTTTTCTGGCTCAGCGTGCAGTCGCCCTCAAGCATGAGCAGCAGCGCAAAGCTTGTCTCGTCGGTCGACATGACAATCGTTCCATCGAGCATGCATTTATCGATCGAAAACGCGGAAGTGTAGCCGATCAGCGAACAGGATGACTCTCCCTCTTTAACATAGGAATGCTTTCCGGCATCCGTAATGCGCGGCTCGTTTCCCTGACCGGAGGCAAGCGTGCTGAACATCAGCACAAACGCCGGATCTTCAAGCACGAGCGTCAGACCGGGATGAAAGCTGAACACACCGCCGCTTGGGGCATGCCAGCCCAGAAAGCTTTCTTTCCAGGAATCATCTTCTAAATCCGCAATCACGCCCTGCACGGAATTGAGCGCGGCGGTGCGGTTGAAATAGAGATTTCCATCACGCGGCGAAGTCAGGGTGTAGACGATAGCTTCATTGTCGTCGTTGCTGATGATGACCGAACCCGCCTGCGGCGGAGAGATTTTTTCAATTTCAAAAGGAATAAAGGCATAATTGACGCCCAGCGTTCCGCGCGTTTTTTCGTCCTGCGCGGCGAACCAGTCAAACAGACGGCTGCCGGCTTCGCTGCCGTTGACAATGATGGACGAATTTTCCTGCGTAGCCGAAAACAGAAACAATGCCTGTTCTTCGAGCGCCTGTGTCGTGGTTGTAAGCAGACGGGCATCCTGTATCGGACTGGAATGAACGATGGATGCCGGTGCACAGGTAAACATGGACATACGAGCCTCTCCTTTTCTCTGTTCAGTTTATCGCGAAATCGGTCTATTTTTGCATCTTTGCCTGTTTACGTCATGCCAAATCGCCAATCTCGTTAAAAGCGTCAAACCGAAAGTCAATACTAACCGATTCGCGTATATATACAAGACCTTGAACACACTTAGGTCTATGATAAAAAACTGAACGGCGTCTTTGCGCGCCGCGCTTCATTTTTTGAAAGGACTTTTGATATGACTACCACCACTTCTTCCACTCATGAACCCGCATTCGTCTGCGGCACTCTTCCCGAAAACGTTAGCGCCGTTTTCTTTGATATTGATGGAACGTTCTATTCCCACAAGCTTGGACGCATTCCCGAGGGCTATGTGGAAATGGTTCAGGCGCTGCGCAAAGGCGGCGTGAAATGCGCTCTTTCGACTGCCCGTTCCTACGAACTGATTGTCAATCTGCTTGGCGATCAGGCAGGACTCTGGGATGGCATTGTTGCCGGCAACGGTTCATTCGTACACGATGAAAATCTGAACTTCCTTTTTGAGAAAACGATTCCCGACGCGACTGCACGCAAAGTCATCGAGATCGGCAGAAAACACGGCGCCGGATTTTTCGTTTCCGGAACCAGTGTATTCATTTTTGATATGAACCCTGCTGTTCAGGCCAAACTGGATGCCAACAGCGTTGCCGATGGTCTGCCCATTCATGATCCGCGCAAAGAAGATCATCTTTCCGTTATGTCCGTATGCCATCCCAATGCACGCGAAATGGAAGAAGATCTCTCGAAAATCGAGGGACTGTTTGTACAGTACACACCGCAGTCCGCAGATATTTCCCGCGACGATCTTTCCAAATTCGAAGGAATCTCGATTCTGATGGACTACTGGAATCTGCCCACGCAGAACTATGCGGCATTTGGCGATTCGTTCAATGATATGGAAATGTTCAAGCACGCCGCCATGCCGGTTGCTGTTCATGAAGCGGAAGACTACGTGGCAAAACACGTCGACACAAAAACACCGCCCGTAGAAGACGGCGGTATTGTCGCCTGGATGAAACAGGAAGGCTGGCTGAAGTGATCGTCTCTTTAGTGCAGCCTGAAGTCAGTGATGATCTGCGCCAGAATCTGGAACAGATTTCCTCTATGATCACACAGGCTGCAAAAGAAGGCGCACAGCTTGTCGTGCTTCCCGAACTTTGGAACACGCCCTTCATCAACGCGAAGATTCTCGAACACGCCGATGATTTCCCCATCATCATCGATGCGCTCAAACAGCTTTCCGCCCGTCTCCATCTGTGGATCATCGCCGGAACAATCCCATTGAAACGCGAAGGCCATCTCTATAACGCCTGTCTTGTATTCAATGACAAAGGCGAACTGGAAGCCCGGGCAGACAAGCTTCATCTGCTTGAAGTGCATACCTCGAAGAACGATTACTATGAAGCGGATGTATTCACACCGGGAAACCGTCTGGTCAAAGTCGATACACCCTGGGGCGCGATCGGTCTGGTGATCTGTTTCGATATGCGCTTTTGTGAGATCCCGCGTCTTCTTTCAAAAGACTGCTTCTGCCTTGCGGCAGTATGCGGATTCAACGAAAACGCCGGCAGAAAGCACTGGCAGCCGCTGATGCAGACAAGAGCAATGGAAAACGAAGTCTTCGTTCTCGCGCTCAATCCCGCTTGCGCAGACTATGGATCCTATCGCAGCTATGGTCATTCGATGGCTGTATCTCCCGATGGGCAGGTTCTTGCATCATTGGATTCGAAAGTCGGCATTCTTACCCTTGAGATCAATCCCGATGATGTCGCCCGCATTCGCAAACGCTCCCCGTTCTGGAATGTGCGGCGCACCGATCTCTTCAGACTGGAAGAAAAGCAGCTCGAAAACTAAGCATAAAATTGAATTAAAACAAATTCACTTTCTCCGCTTTAAAGAAAAACGTCGCACACGCGACATAATTCTATAGAAAAAACGTCGCACACGCGACGTTTTTCTTATTTTCGTTCTGATATGATGAACCCAGAAACAAGTTCCATATTGAATAGGAAGGTGATTCGGAATGTTAAAACGAAAAATCGAACAGCGGCTGCATCAATGGAAAAACAGTTCCTCTAAAAAAGCTCTCTTCCTCATCGGGGCGCGGCAGATTGGAAAATCGACTTCCGCCAGACAATTTGGCAAAGAGAACTACGACGTCCTGCTCGAACTGAATTTTATTGAAGAACCGAAGTACAAGGAACTGTTTGACTCACGCTCTCCCTCTTCGATTCTTCTCAACATTTCCACCATCCTGAACAAGCCCGTCGTTCCCGGTAAAACACTGCTTCTGCTTGATGAAATCCAGGAATGTCCCGAAGCTAGAACCGCTATTAGATTCCTTGTGGAAGACGGTCAGGTCGACATCATTGAAACCGGATCTCTTCTGGGCGTGAATATTCATGCCGTCTCTTCCTATCCTGTCGGCTTTGAAGAAATCGTCCCGATGTATCCGCTTGATTTTGAAGAATTCCTCTGGGCTGTCTCCACGCGCACAGAAACGATCGATGCGCTCAGAGATGCCTATTTGAACAGACAGCCGGTAAACTCGCTTCTCCATGAACGAATGCTTCAGCTTTTCTATCGCTATCTGGTCATCGGCGGAATGCCGGAGGCGGTTTGGGAATACATCTCCTCGCAGACGCTCAATACCGTGGCGACGGTACAGAAAAGAATTTCGGACCTGTATCGTCTGGATATCCTGAAATACGCAGGCGATGCAGAAAAGATTAAGATCTCCAATATTTATGAGTCGCTTCCTTCTCAGCTTGATGCGAAGAACCAGCGTTTCAAACTGTCCAAACTTGCCCGAACCGCGCGAATGGAACGGTATGAAAATTCTTTTCTCTGGCTTCAGAAAGCCGGTATCGCTTGATGCGTCCTTGTAAAGTAGACAGAGGAAATATCTAAATGGAGTCCAAAGATG
>CAOKFJ010000038.1 GCA_948467695.1 uncultured Allobaculum sp.
GCAGAATTTCAGGGTTAGTGAGCAGCCAGCGTCCAAGAATTACTTTCTGCTGGTTACCACCGGACAGCGTCGAGATCTTCGTCTGCTGATTCGGTGTTTTGATTCGCATTGCCTTGATTTCCTTGTCGGTGTCGGCTTTCATTGCCGCATCGGAGAGCAGACCCATTTTGAGGTAGCTTTTAAGGTTGGAAATGGTCGTATTGGCACGGATATCCAGAATACCGAAGATACCGGTGGCGCGGCGTTCTTCAGTAACGAGTGCGAAACCGTTGGCAAGAGCCTTTTTCGGGTTCTTGTTGTTCATTACCTGACCGTGCAGCTTAATGGTTCCTTCTTTGCGTGTGGCGTAACCGAAGATGGTTTCAAGCAGTTCGGTACGTCCGGCGCCATCCAGACCGGCAACGCCGAGGATTTCGCCTTTGTATGCTTTAAAGGAAACATCCTTAAGCTGGTTGTACATAGCGGTGAGGCCTTCAACTTCGAGAGAGACTTCATCGGAGACTTTGTTGTCTTTGGGCGGGAAACGGTTGGTGAGCTCGCGTCCAACCATCAGTTTGATGATCTTGTTCATGCTCATGTCTTCAACGCGTTCGGTAGCTACCCAAGTACCGTCTCGCATGACTGTGATTTCATCAGAGATGCGCAGGATTTCGTCCATTTTATGCGAGATGTAGATGATTGCTACACCGCGGTCGCGCAGCATGTTGATGATTTTGAACAAATGTTCTACTTCTTCTTCTGTAAGAGAGGAAGTCGGTTCGTCAAAAACGATAACCTTGGATTTGAAGGAAACCGCTTTTGCGATTTCAACCATCTGTCGAGCCGCAACGGGCATTGTCGACATGACAGTTTTTGGATTTACATCGATTTCCAGCTCGTCAAAGACAGCTTTTGTATCCTTGAGCATTGTTGCTTCGGAAACAAGTCCGCCTTTTGTCGGATAGCGACCGAGCCAGAGGTTGTCCATAACGTTGCGCTTCAGCGCCTGGTTGAGTTCCTGGTGCACCATGGCAACACCGTTTTCAAGAGCTTCTTTGGAGTTCTTGAAGTTGATGTCTTTGCCCTGCAGTGTGATCGTTCCGCCGTCTCTGTTGTAGACGCCGAACAGACATTTCATCAGTGTAGATTTGCCCGCGCCGTTCTCGCCCATGAGAGCGTGAACGCTGCCTTCGCGTACGTTGAGCGAAACACCGTCCAGCGCTTTAACGCCGGGGAATGTCTTTGTGATCTCTTTCATTTCCAGGACTACGGGATGCGCTTTGTTCCAGGCCTCGTCATGAACTGTGGGATTTACCTGAGCCATTTTGTATTCCTTTCCTGTTGGGATTGATTGCGCGATTCGAAATCAGCCACGGGTATCCGTGGCTGATAGTGAGCATCGCGCTGTTTTCGGTTAAATCAGACGAATTACAGATTAACCAGCTGTGTACTCGGAGTAGGGGATGTTAATACGCCATGTTCCGATTACGTTTTCTGCATCGAGACCTTCGAATTTGTCTTTACCTGCCATCATGTTCTGAACCATTGTGCAGATAGCAGCAGCCATACCTTCACCATCCTGTTTGATAGTTCCAGTCATGTTGCCTTCGTCGATGCGTGCTTTAGCATCTTCCAGAGCGTCAACACCGAAGATCGGGATGATAGTTGTTCCTTCACCGTTGTTGTAGCCTTCGTTCTGGAGAGCGGACAGAGCACCAAGAGCCATACCGTCGTTGTTAGCGATAACGAGCTCGATCATGTTGTTGTTTGCTTCGTTGTACTGGGAAAGAGCGTTCTGAACGATGTTTGTTCCTTCAGCTGCGGACCAAGCGCCGTCTTTGTCCAGTTCGTATTTTGTGGAAGCATCGGATTTGAAGTAAGCGAGGTCTTCGTGTCCTTCTTCAGCAAGTTTAGCGTTAGCGTTTTCTACACCGTACTGTGTACGAGCGTCAGCTTCAGCGTTACCTTCCTGGCCTTTCAGCATGATGTAGGAGATCACGCCGTCGCCGTTCAGGTCAACTGTTTCGTAGTTGGCATTCAGGTATGTACCGATCATGTCGCCCTGCATTTTACCAGCCATTTCGTAGTCAGTACCTACGAATGCAGCGTTGTCGTATGCAGTAACAACAGCTTCGTCAACGGAACGGTTGAAGAAGATAACAGGGATGCCAGCAGCTTCAGCCTGTTCAACGATGTTTGTAGCAGCATCCTGGGAAGCTGTGTCAACAAGGTTTACAACGAGGCATTTGGAGCCTTTAGCGATAGCTGTCTGAACCTGCTCAGTCTGCTGAGTCTGGTTGTTTGCACCGTCGTAGTCAACGTAGTTGATGCCAGCTTCTTCGAGGTCTTTGTCGAGAGCTGCACGAACAGTGGAGATGTAGTCGTCGCCGTATGTGTAGTAGAATACGGAAACTTCGCCGTCGCCGGAAGCGGCAGCAGTGGAGCTAGCTGCAGAGGAAGCGCCGCTGTCTGCTGTGGAAGCAGGAGCATCGTTACCACCGCAAGCTGCCAGGGACAGGGCCATAGCGCCTGCCATCATGGTTTTGAAAAGTTTGTTGAGTTCCATAGTACTGTAAATGTACCCTTTCTATTTCTCGTCTCTAACGAGAACTCCGCAATGCGGAATAATTTACAAACGAATAATAGCATAGGCAAAAATCGAAAACAACAAAAACTGAAAGGGTTTTCTTAGTTTTTAGTAAATTTTTAGTCAAGGCGCACACTCCGTTAACTTCACTTTTCACTAAACTCACTGATCAGCTTTTGTATAACCTTGATTTCTCCTTTACCTTTCGCTGTTTTAAGAATTTCGATTTGTATGCGATTTCATTCACAATCTTTAAAGGTGACAAACTTGTCTGATTCGAAAACACTGACCTCAAACAAAAAAATTCGACAGGAGCGCATTTGGGCGCTGTTTCCTGTCGAATTGTGTGATTTTATGGTTTGAAGTTTGCTGGCTGCAGGTATAAAAACTGCCGTTTTTTCCCTACCATAGCCAGGATGATTTTTCATCGTCATCCGGATTGTCGCCGTCATCGTATCCCGATGACTTCTTTTCGCGTTTTTCTTTCTCTTTCGACGCTTCGATAATCTGATCGAGAGACTGCTCGGGCCCCTGGTCCGCTTCATCGCTGACAAAGCGGCTCAGCCAGATCATGCGCACGATGCCGTATGCGGCAATGCACACGCCGAAGATCATCAGTTCCATGCGATTCCACACCAGTCCGAAGACAAAGATGAGAAGTCCGCATCCGGCAATCTGCATCTGCGAGAAGATGACGCGCTGTTTCGGGCTCATTAGCGGATGATGGATCCGGGCTCAACGCTCTCGTCAAGGAAGACAACAGAAGGTCTTCCCTTCGCGTCAGTCGAGCACAGAAGCATACCCTGACTCTCAACGCCGCGCAGTGTGGCGGGTTTAAGGTTGGAGACGATCACTGCGGTTTTGCCGATGAGATCTTCAGGCTGATATACATGCGCGATGCCGGAGACAATCTGGCGCACATCGCCGTTTCCAAGATCAACGGTTTCAATCAGCAGGCGTTTTGCATCGGGATGCGCTTTGGCGTCGAGAATTTTTCCTGCCTTGATTTCCACTTTGGCGAAATCGTCGATTTCGATCGGATCAAGCGGTTTTGCTTCTTTCTTGGCTTTCTTCTCTTTCTTGCCCTCCGCTTTGGATTTCTTGGCGGCTTCTTTTTCTTTCTTCTTCAGATCTTCACCGCCATCAGCCGCGAATTTTGCGGGATCGATGCGGGCAAAGAGAGGTTCGATTTTCTCTGCGCACTTAATGCCGGTTTCAAGATTGCCGAATGTTCTTGCGGAATCGAGATCGCGCTGGTTTGTATTGAGCGCATCGAGAATTTTCTGCGAAGTTTCGGGCATGAAGCTTTCGAGCAGAACGCCGGCAATGCGGATGCTTTCGAGCAGGTTGTAGAGAACCGTCTGCAGGCGTGCGGAACTTGCTTCGTCTTTGGCGAGTTTCCAGGGCTCGGTTTCGTCGATGTATTTGTTCGAACGGCGAAGGAGCGTGAAGATTTCGTCAATGGCGGCAGTGATCTGGAATTCATCCATTTTCGCTTCGGTCAATTCCACAGCTTTTGCGGCAGCGGCTTTGAGTTCTTCATCAACCGGTTCGCATACGCCGGGGTTTTCGATATGACCGTCGAAGTATTTGTTTTCCATGGCGATGGTGCGGCTGACAAGGTTGCCAAGCACGTTGGCAAGATCGGAGTTGATGCGCTCGATCACCAGATCCCATGTAATCGTTCCATCCTGGGCAAAAGGCATCTCGTGCAGGCAGTAGTAGCGCACAGCGTCAACGCCGAACTGTTCGACAAGTTCTTCCGCGTAGATAACGTTGCCTTTGGATTTGGACATTTTGCCCTCGCCAATCAGCATCCACGGATGAGCGAATACCTTTTTGGGCAGAGGCAGATCAAGAGCCATCAGGAAGATCGGCCAGTAGATGGTATGGAAACGCAGAATATCCTTGCCGATGATGTGTGTCGCCGGCCAGAGTTTCTTGAAGGTCTCGGACTGTTCTTCGAAGGTTTTGTCGGGGTCGTAGCCGATGGACGTAATATAGTTTGTCAGCGCGTCGAGCCATACGTATACGACGTGTTTGGGATCGAAGTCGACAGGGATTCCCCATGTGAAGGATGTGCGGGATACGCACAGATCCTGCAGTCCGGGTTTGAGGAAGTTGTTGACCATTTCGTTTTTGCGGCTGACGGGCTGAATGAAGTCGGGATGATCTTCGATGTACTGCATCAGACGATCAGCGTATTTGCGCATATTGAAGAAGTAGGCTTCCTCGCGCGCTTTGTGAACGGGGCGTCCGCAGTCGGGGCATTTGCCATCATCAAGCTGCGACTCGGTCCAGAAGGATTCGCAGGGTGTGCAGTACCAGCCTTCGTATTCGCCTTTGTAGATGTCGCCCTGTTCGTACAGACGCTTGAAGATTTTCTGCACGGTTTTGACATGCTGCTCATCGGTTGTGCGGATGAAGTAGTCGTAGGAGGTGTTCATCAGATCCCAGTTGCTGTGAATCTGACCGGCAACGCCGTCGACAAACTCCTGCGGGCTTACGCCGGCAGCGGCGGCTTTTTCTTCGATTTTCTGACCGTGTTCATCGGTTCCGGTCTGGAAAAACACATCGAATCCCTGCGCGCGTTTGAAGCGTGCAAGCGCGTCGCTGAGAATAATTTCATAAGTATTGCCAATATGAGGTCTTCCCGATGTATAGGCGATCGCCGTGGTCAGGAAGTAAGGTGTTTTCTCTGTCATTGAACTTCTTTCCCTTTCTGTTTTTTGTATGTTTCTGAATAGCTGAATACAGCGGCATAGTTCAGCGCGGCTGGACTATGCCTGTATGTCTTCAATGTCTTCCGGTTATGCCGGATCTCCAGCCAATCGATCCGTCCTTCATTGCGCTTGGCTGCATGCGGACGAAATATGCCGGAGGGATCAGAGGATCAGGCGTGTTCAGACTGTTAAAAAGTTTAGCATAATTTTCAACAAATCCTTATTGCGCCGGACCGATCGTTCCAAACCATAGGCAAACCGCCTTTCTTCGCGATCATTTTTCTGTCCCCTCTATCAAGAAAGTCCGCTCCTCTGAATGGAAGAACGGACTTTTTTCGGTGTGATTTCTGATTTTAGTATGGTTTGGGTTTGGCCGCCGCGCGGGTGAATTTCTCGACAAGAGAGTGCGCTCTTTGCGGCATGGTCGTTACGCCAAGCGCTCTGTCAGGGCGAATGGTTCCGTGGTAGTCCGAACCGGCTGTCACGCACAGTTTCTCGCTTGCGGCGACTTCGAGAAGATAAGTGCTTGTCGCTTTGTCGTTTGCGGGCGTAAACGCCTCGACGCCATCAAGACCGGCATCAATCAGCGCTGCCAGCAGCGTGGTATCCATTTCGCGGATGTGCCATCCGGCAAGGACAGCGATGCCGTTGGCTTCGTGAATCGCTTCGATGACTTTTCTCGCGTTGGGATACTGCACCTTCACTTCGCATATGCCTCCAGGACCGAAATAGTCGCGCATGAACGCGTCGCGCGCCTGCTCTTCGTTTCGAGCCGACATCAGGTATGTCTGCACCGAGGCGAGATTGCGCGCATCCGGATCGTCAAACACCAGATCCGTCAGTTCGCGGGGGCGAAGCAGTTTAAAGCGGTTGTTGGAAAGCAGCGCATCGGAATCGATCTGCAGACCGGTCGCTTTTTCAAATGCCTGCAGTCTTTCGAGCGAAACGTCTTTTTCGCGGCGCAGGGAGAGGCGTTCGATTTCATCGAAGAACGGATTGTTCCAGTCGATATAGTAGCCGAGAATGCGGACGCGTTCACCATACAGCTGGCAGTCGATTTCGACTCCCGGAATGTATTCGATATCGTACAGACGGGCAAAGCGGACAGCCTGCGAGTTGGCGCGGGCGCAGTTGTGATCGGTAATGGAAATGATGCGCATATGCTTGTCACGCGCCAGACGGAAAATATCTTCGACTTCCGCATTGGCGTCATCGCTGAAATTCGAACGGATATGCAGGTCGATATCCTGAACCGGATAAGCGGAAAGATCGTTTGCCGCCTGACTTGCCGCATACGCAGCGGATGATGCTGCTGATGCCGCCGCTGCATGGGCGCGGGCTGCCGTTTGTGCAGCGCTCTGTCCGGGATAAGTATTTGCGGCGGGCTGCTGCGCGGGATTGCCGGGCGCGCTGGTCCGGTCAGTATTTATCCTGGACGCGCCTGAAGCTGTCTGATTTGCGGCAGAAACTGCGGCTGAACCAGACGAAGCGCTTCTTTGAATCGCCTGACGCGGTGCGCGCTCTGTCATTGCGCTTTGGGACGCCTGCGCGGGTCGGACATTTTCCTCTGTCTGGCTTGCGTCTTTGTCTTTGCCATCGACCATAACCATGTTGTAGCGCGGCACGTATACGCAGACCAGACCGAAAATGTAATCGAAAATGGTTTCCTGCCGCGGCGAAAGAACAACGCAAAGACCGTTGATCGCCCACCATAGAAGGATGCCGAAGACGGAGAAAAAGTAGCCGAAAAGCATCATCGGCACGCCGATGCCAAGCAGTTCGCGCATGACAAGGCGCATGACGCTTGCCGGTCTGCGCGTGGTTTTGTCAACCAGACGCAGTCCCATCATTTTTCCGCCCCACGTATAGCCGCCTTTTGATGCGGTATAGAGCGGAAGGAGTATGCAGCTCGTAATAAAGAGCAGTGTGTACATGATATAGAAAAGCAGATCAAAATAGGCGGGCGGAATGACGCCGGAAAGAATGAGGATAAACTCCACTCCCCAGGCGTACACCGGAAGAAGACAGATGCTCAGATCAATCAGATACGCGTACAGATGGTTTTCATAGTCGTTCAGCGTTCTGGTCAGAAACGCGGCTTTTTTATAGCCGCCGCTTGCGTAGAGCTTCTGTTCTTTCACAAACTTTGCCCGTTCGAGTTCTCTTTTGCTGTATTTTGCCATTCGTTCCCTCGATTCTGTAAAGTTGGTATTACACGTTCATCATACGGCACAATGCGCCGTTCTTCAAAAAACCGCCGGGCTTTGCCTGGCGGTTGTCGTTTCATATCGCAGTTGTCTGCTGCTTTCAGGCGGTAAAAAGAAGCAAGGCCGACGTGTTTCGTCTAGTCCCTGTTTTCGTCTTTTTTCGCACGACGCCGATCATACAGTTCCTTTGCGGCGATCACAAGCGCGCCCTGAGCGCTGAGCACAAAGGATCCGGCATACAGAAGCAGATTTTCTTCAGCTGCTGTATTGACCGAAGACGATCCGCCATACTGCCCTCCAGTCGGGTTGTTCTGGTGCAGCGGCATGCCCAGACGATATTCGTTAGCCTGTTTGTACAGAATCTGATAACGGGTGCTTCCATTGGCGATCAGATGATCGTTGACTGCGCGGCGCTGCGTGGTGCTCATCGCGTTCCAGGCTTTCATGCCGTTGAGAACCTGCTGGTAGTTGGATGCGTTGATGCTCTTGATCACCGCGCCGTTCTGCATGACATAGCGGGCCACAAAATCAGCCGCCTTCGCGTCAAGCTGGCGCGTAATCGGCGAGTTGATGACGGAAAGTCTGGCATCGGATTCCACTTCGGCATTCAAATCGTTCAGACGGGCAGTCTGCCCTTCGATCGGCGCTTTTTCATTCTCAATCGCATCGCTGCCGTTTTTGGCTCCAGCGACTTCATAGAAAATTTCCGCGTCGTTTACCGGAACAACCACCGTGTTTTCGATCGGCTGACCGGCTGTCTCTTCTTCCTGCGCGCCTTGCGCGACAGGATTGAGCGAAGCCTGTCCGATTGCCGGAAGAGAAAGGACACCTGTATTCGCATCGAAAGAGCAGCTTCCATCGGTATAGATGGTGATGGAAACCGTTCCGTCTTCATTGGCGGAATAATCGAAAAGAATCATCAGTTCCCCGATCGACACGCGATAGAACATCTGCGAGCTGATCGAAAAATCTTCATTGGTGAAGGTGTAGTACACCGGGATCACCATATGCTGCGGCCAGCCGGCTCCCTGCGCGAGGGCCGCGGCAACCGCATAGGTCTGCTGATCCACATCCGCGTCGAACAGTTCAGTGCATGTGAGCCCTTTAGGCTTGTTTGCGGGAAGAAGGTTCAGGTTTCCTCCGCCATAGCTGTATTCAGGCGCACTGGCTTCTTCATTGGCAGAACCTTCGCCAGGCTGATCTGCACCCGTTCCTGCTTCCGGAGTACCGGGTGTCAGCTCAGACTGCTCTGCGTCCGTATCGGGCTGCTGATTCTGTTCTGCATCAGCGTCTGCCGGCGTTTCAACAGGCGTTCCCGGGGTTTCCTGGGGCGCTGGCGTCTGCACAGCCTGATCGGGATTATCCGGCTGGGCGTTATTCTCGCCCGCTTTGGTATCTGCCGAATCACTTTGCGCTGGAGCGTCGCTGGATGGTGTATCCATCGATGGCTGCTGCGCATCCGGGGTATCTGCCGGATCGTCTGTCCGGTCTAAGGCATCGGAGCCATTTTCCGTCGATGTCTGCTCAGCAGGCGTTTCGACAGGCGCTCCCGGCGTTTCTTCAGGCGCGGGTTGTGGTGCTGGAGTAATCAATGCAATTGCGCGCTGCGCAAATGCGGGATAGTCAATATTAAAGGCGCGAGCCGCCTGAATGATAATGTTCTGTTTTTCCTCGCTCATCTGATCGAACACCGCTTTTCCCTGCGCGATAACAGCGCAGTTTTCTTCAGTGACGCTCGTGTACCAGATAAATTCGCTGACAGTGGTGCCATCAGCGCAGACACGCTGCAAGGATGTTCCGCAGAAACGCTCGATAAACTGGTCCGCGCTCAAGGTTGCAGGATCAATTTCGACATCCAGAAGAGCGGTGCGGGAATCGGGCAGCGAAGCATAAACGCTCTGGCTCAGGCTTCCTGCGGGAAGGCATACTGCCGCAAGAAGGGCGGCAAGTGAGTATAAGGATGTTTTTTTCATATAACCTTCCTTTCCGCCGGATACACTCCGGCTTATTTAGTCTAAAGATGAAGCACCGATTTGTCTACAGATAACGGACGCGTACATGTTCGCGTGTCATTCGGTCGGTTTCGAGCAGATCGTCAAGCGTCGGATGTTCGATGAAAGGAATCGATTCGAGAGCATCGAGAATCGCCTCTTCGATCTGCAGAAAAGAAATCTTTTCCTTTAAGAACAGTTCAACAGCCTGCTCGTCTGCCGCATTGAATATGCATCCGGCATTTCCTCTGCGCTTGCCGGCTTTGATTGCCGCGCCAAGCATGGGAAAGCGTTCATGATCCATTTCCTTGAAATCGAGTGTCAGCGTCTTTGTCATGTCGAGCGGCTTGTCTTCATGCAGATATGGTCGAGCCGGACCAAAGAGCGCGTACTGAATCGGCAGGCGCATGTCCGCGCTTCCTAACTGCGCCATGATGGCGTTGTCGTTGTATTCGACCATCGAATGCACAATGGACTGCGCATGAAGAACAGTGGAAATCTGATCGTAGGGGAGATTGAACAGATAGTGCGCTTCGATGACTTCAAAGCCTTTGTTGACCATGGTCGCCGAGTCGATCGTAATGCGTGCTCCCATCGACCACGAAGGATGACGCAAAGCGCGCTGGGGCGTAATATCCGCAAGTTCGTCGCGCGAAAGATCGCGCAGCGATCCGCCGGAAGCCGTAATAATCAGACGGCGGATGTCATTTCTGTCATTGCCCTGCAGGCACTGCCATATTGCCGAGTGTTCGGAGTCGATCGGACGAAGAACAGCGTCGGTTTTCGCAAGAGCGGCGTTGACAAGCTCTCCGCCGCACACGAGCGATTCCTTGTTGGCAAGCGCGACATCTTTATCGCGCTCAAGCGCGGCAAGTGTCGGCGCAAGTCCGCGAAAGCCCACAACCGCATTGACAAGCAGATCATAGTCGAGTTCTCTGACCATGCGCACCATCTGATCCTCGCCGCCGTACCATGGAATGCCGGCAATGGTTTCATCGTGTTCAAGGGCGCTTAAACCGACAGCCTGAACTGTCGAAAACTTCGCGGCAATCTCTTCAAGCTTTTCTCTGGCATGACCGGCACTGATGCCGATCAGCGTAAATTCGTCGGGATGAGCATTAAGCACATCGAGTGTCTGGGTGCCGATCGATCCGGTGGCACCAAGCAGAAGAATTCGTTTGGGAGTTGTAGTCATATCGTAAGCATCTTTCTTTTTTCATCACCGAAGCGCATGCGGGCTGCCGCGCTTGCAGCTTAGCCGGTTTGCTCTCCAGTCTGGTATTTGTCGTTGTTCTGTTTTGAATGATGGCTGATCCTCTGCATTTTCTGCATATTGGTTTGATCTCGTGCTGCGCGATCGCCAATTTGACCATGCAGACATCTTTACATACCTGATGACATTGAAGATGTCCCGAATATGCAAAAAAGAGGACCGGAGTCCTCTTTATTATAAGCGGTTAATGTTCGCTGCGCGGCGCAGTGAACGCAATATGCATTATTCTGCGTCTTCAGCGGAGCAGCCGATTTCTTCGCGTTCTTCTTTTGTGAACTTGATTTCATCCAGACCCCAGATTTCATCAGCGTATTCGCGGATGGTG
>CAOKFJ010000039.1 GCA_948467695.1 uncultured Allobaculum sp.
TTTACCGAACAGGATCGAAGGTCATAATCCCGGTGGAATTTCAAAAGGTTACCATCAGCGATTCAAATCGCCGTTGTTTTGTGTCTTAGCTGACCTGCTTGTCGAGCGGATACGATTTCTGCGCTGCGCCTTTCGATCCGTTTTTCGGTTTATTGAACATATTGAAAAACGGAGCGTTTTCATGCACAAGCAGTCTTGCAGCCACAGCGCCCACAGCGTTGCCAAGCAGAATCCAGAGCAGGTTGATGCTCCATACCCAGGCATACGCCATATACGCGAAATCGGCGATCGAGTGCTCGAAGCCGCACAGAATAAAGACAGTCACGCAAAGGAAGCATCCGGCATGGAAGCCTTTGTTCCAGGAATTGACCGCCAGATACATCAGAACACCGCAGAATGTGCCGTTGATCAGGGCGATGTACCAGGGAAGCGCCGCTTTCTTTTCAGCAAGCGCGACGGCGGTTTCAATCATGCCCGCGTTCCAGCGAAGAAGAATGCAGACGATGCCGGCGCCGATAAAGTTGCCGATCAGAATCTTGATGAACGCAAAGTCCTTTTCGCCGAAATAGCCGATCTTGCCGGTAAACAGGTCCAGCTGATACAGGCAGACAAAACTGAGGGCAAAGCCGAAGAAGATTGCGCCAAGCGGTGCATCGGCTTTCAAAAACAGATACGAGGCCATGGCGATCAGAGCGCCGGCCGCAATCGATTTCTTCATAGAGTTGAAAAACACCTTGAACTTACGCGTTCATGACCGCTTCAATCGCATCGAATGTTTCTTTGGGGTTGGCGGCTTTGGTGATGGAACGGCCGACAACGATGTAGTCGCATCCCTGTTCGCGGGCGAATTCGGGTGTAGCGACACGTTTCTGGTCGTCTTTGGAGTCACTGGCCAGACGGATTCCGGGAGTTACGGTCAGGAAGTCTTCGCCGCAGGCTTCTTTGATCGCTTTGGCTTCGTGTACGGAGCAGACAACACCGTCCAGTCCGGCTTCCTTGGCGCATTTTGCATATCGGATAACGGAGTCGATGACATCGCCTTCGATGCCCTGCTGTTCGTTCATGGCTTCTTTGGATGTGGATGTCAGCTGGGTAACCGCGATAACCATCGGTTTCTTGCCTTCGCCGGCACCGAGGTCGATGCCTTCTTTAGCGGCTTTCATCATTTCGATTCCGCCGGCAGCGTGGCAGTTGACGATATCCGCGCCAAGAGCGGCGAGGTTTTTCATTCCGCCTTTAACGGTGTTGGGGATGTCATGCAGTTTGAGGTCGAGGAACACATCGTGACCCATTTCCTTTACAGCACGGACCATATCCAGACCTTCGGCATAGGTCAGTTCCATTCCGATTTTTACAGTCACCGGTTTGTCAAACTGGGACAGAAAATCGAAGACTTCCTGTCGGCTGGAAAAATCCAGGGCAATAATTGTACGACTCATCATAATCTCCTTTTCTTCTGTATTTCTTTTTCAGTACGAGGCATCAACAGAACCGGATCAATCCGCTTTGCGTGGTCGACTATTCGCCATGCGCGGCGATGCATCTTTTTCGATGCACTTTTTATTGATGCGCCGGTTTCCGCTCTTCCCCGTTTCTTTATCCTAAACGAACGGGCACTCTTTTCGAACTCTCTTCGCGATTTCTGTAAAAACCAGATGCGTTCGTCTCGTTTCCGTAAAAAAGAAGCCGGTTTTCATACCGGCTTCTCATTTTGTTTCATTGCGTTTTGCGTATCGAATAACTCTATTACTGTGCTTTGGGAAGTGCTTTTCCAGTCGCTTCCTTTACCGAACCAAGGCGGTATTTTTCAAGGACAGCCGGAAGTTCTTCGATGATGCGCGGGCATGCCCACGGATCCACGAGGTTTTCGCTTCCGATTTCGACAGCGCTTGCGCCGGCATAGAGGAATTCCAGAACATCTTCCGCGCAGGTGATGCCTCCGCAGCCGATGATGGGAATATTTACCGCCTGCGCGCACTGGTATACCGCGCGAATCGCGATCGGCTTGATCGCCGGTCCGGACATGCCGCCGGTCACGTTGCCAAGAACAGGTTTCGCGGTGCGCAGATCGATGCGCATTGCCGGCACGGTATTGATCACGACAATGCCATCAGCGCCGGCAGCTTCAACGGCTCTGGCGATTGCGGTGATATCGGTGACATTGGGTGTAAGTTTGACGTAAACAGGCTTGTCGGCAGCGGCTTTGGCTACGCGTGTAACCTCGGCTGCTGTTTCGGGATTTGTTCCCAGACCCATTCCGCCCGCCGATACGTTGGGGCACGAAATGTTGAGCTCGAATGCCTTGATGACATCCACGCCGTTCAGGCGGCGGATGACTTCCGCATATTCCTCAATGGACGCGCCGGCGATGTTGGCGATAACTTCCGTATCGTAGCTTTCCAGAAACGGGAGTTCTTTTTCGCGTACAAAATCGACGCCGCGGTTCTGCAGACCGATGGCATTGATCATGCCGCCGGGTGCTTCAGCGATACGGGGCAGCGGGTTGCCCAGACGTTCTTCAAGCGTAATGCTCTTGACGCAGCATCCGCCAAGAACGCTCAGATCGTAAAGCATTGCGAATTCGCGTCCGAACTGGAAGGTTCCGGATGCGGGAATGATCGGGTTTTTCAGATTGAGTCCCGGAAGCTGTACAGAAAGATCCATTAGAGTACCACCTTTCCAATCGGGAACACTGGTCCGTTTTTGCAGACACGAACCGCCATGCCGTTTTTATCGGTCATGACGCAACCGTTGCATACGCCAAATCCGCACGCCATGCGGCTTTCGAGCGATACATAGCCTTTTGTATAGGTGCTGCTGATGGCGCGAAGCATGGGAAGCGGTCCGCAGGCAAGAACATAATCGGCTGTGATTCCGGCGGATTTCACACCATCAAGAACCGTTCCTTTTACACCGGCGCTGCCATCCATTGTGCAGACAACCGGCGTGATGCCAAGCTGTTCGAATTCATCGACGTAGAATACGTCGCCTGCTGTATTGAAGCCGAGAACGACATCGACTTTAGCGCCGGCATCGAGATAGGCTTTGGCGGTTTTGAGCATCGGCGGGGTGCCGACACCGCCGCCCATGAGAACAACTTCTTTTTCGGCAGTTACCGGGAAGCCCTGACCAAGAGGTCCAAGAACAGAAGTTTCAGCTCCCGGCTGCAGTTTGGAGAGAACAGCGGTTCCCTCGCCCATGATTTTAAAGACGAGAGTAAGAACGTCATCCTGTGTCCAGGAGACGGAGATGGGACGGCGCAGATAGAAGCCGGGGACAGTGATCTGAACAAACTGTCCCGGTTTGGCTTCTTTTGCGATGTCTGTGCGCAGTTCCATTTTGTACACATCATTGGCGATGCGCACATTGCTTAAAACAATCGCATTGGTATCTTTCATTGGTTATTTCCCCATTTCGTTCATGGAAATCATCGAGAAGGAGAGAGATTCAAGCACCTTGAGCAGAGCGCTTGCGGTGTCGAGCGCGGTCATGCAGAAGATGTTGTTCTCCGCGGAAACGCGTCGGATGATGAAGCCGTCGTCTTCGTTTTTGCGCGAGGTGCGGCTCATGGTGTTGACAACGAAGTTGACGCGTCCGTTACGGATGATATCCACAACGGAGTCATCGTCGCCGCCGTGCTGTTCAATCTTCACGGCATCGTGAACGAACAGTCCGTTGTCGCGCAGGAACTTCGCTGTGCCTTTTGTGGCATAGATGCCGTAGCCGATATTGGCAAAGCGTTTTGCGAGCGGCAGAATTTCCGGTTTGTCTGCATCGGCGATCGTCAGCAGCACGTTGCCATGTGCGGACACCTTGATGCCGGCTGCAACCAGCGCTTTATAGAGCGCTTTTTCAAGGTTGATATCGGAACCGAGCGCTTCACCGGTGGATTTCATTTCAGGTCCGAGAACGGTATCTACACTGCGCAGTTTGGCAAAGGAGAATACCGGTGTTTTGACGAAGACGCGCTGTGTGTCTTCCGGACGGTAGCCGGGTGTGTATCCCTGTTCAACCAGAGACTGGCCCAGAACAGCCATCGTCGCTGCATGGGACATCGGTGTTCCTGTGATTTTGGACAGGAACGGCACGGTACGGGAAGAACGCGGGTTAACTTCGAGGACATAGACGTTGTTGTCTTTGTCGACGATGAACTGAATGTTATACAGACCGATAAAGCCGAAGCCTTCGCCGATGCGTGTCGCGTAGTCGATGATGGTGGCTTTTACTTCATCGTTGATTGTCTGAGGCGGATAGACGGAGATCGAGTCGCCGGAGTGAACGCCGGCACGTTCGATGTGCTCCATGATGCCGGGCAGGTAAACGTTTTTGCCATCGGCGATACCGTCGATTTCCAGCTCTTTGCCGACGATGTACTTGTCGACAAGAATCGGCGCGTCATGGGAGATTTCCTTAACGGCGTTGCCCATGTATTTCACGAGTTCTTCATCATCGTGAACGATCTGCATGGCACGTCCGCCAAGTACATAGGAAGGACGTACAAGTACGGGATAGCCGATGCGTTTGGCAATATCGAGCGCTTCTTCAACCGTAACAGCGGTTTCGCCCTGCGGCTGCGGGATGTTGAGTTTTTTCAGCATCGCTTCAAACTCGTGACGGTCTTCGGCTTTGTCGATGCTTTCAAGCGATGTGCCGAGAATCTTCACGCCGTGATCGGCAAGGGAGGCAGCCAGGTTGATGGCGGTCTGTCCGCCGAACTGAACGATGACGCCTTCCGGTTTTTCGAGGTCGATGACTTCCATTACATCTTCGGTTGTCAGCGGTTCGAAGTAGAGTTTGTCGGAAATCGAGAAGTCTGTGGAGACTGTTTCCGGGTTGTTGTTGATGATGATGGCTTCATAGCCCGCAGAGCGCAGGGATTCTACGCAGTGCACAGTCGCGTAGTCGAACTCGACACCCTGACCGATACGGATCGGACCGGAACCGAGAACGATGATTTTCTTGTTGTCGGAGGGGATGCTTTCGTTTTCCTGATCGTAGGACGAATAGAAATACGGTGTTGCGGAACGGAATTCGCCGGCGCAGGTATCAACCATTTTGTATACCGGAACGATGCCGTTGGCATGGCGCAGTTCGTAAACTTCTCTTTCCGGCACATTCCATACGGAAGCGATGAAGGAATCGGAGAAGCCGTTGAGCTTGAGTTCGCGCAGAACATCGACATTCATCGGGTTCTTTTCCATCAGCTCTTCAAGATGGATGAGTTTTTCAAGGTGCCACAGGAAGAAGCGGTCGATCTTGGTCATGTTGTACAGTTCTTCAACCGTACCGCCATCGCGCAGCCATTTTGCGATCGCGTAGATGCGCAGGTCGCTCTTGCCGCGGATGAGTTTTTCAAGATCTTCTTTGGTCGCGTCGTTGAGATCTTTAAGCAGGATGTGATCGACTTTCATTTCCAGAGAGCGGACGCCTTTGAGGAAGGATTCGCCGAATGTGCGTCCGATGGACATAACCTCGCCGGTCGCTTTCATCTGGGTGCCCAGTGTACGGTCGGCGTTGGGGAATTTGTCGAAGGGGAAACGCGGGAATTTGGAAACGATGTAGTCGATAGCCGGTTCGAAGCAGGCGTAGGACGATTTGGTTACAGGGTTGAGGATTTCATCGAGTGTCAGACCTACAGCGAGTTTTGCGGAAATGCGCGCGATCGGATAGCCGGTGGCTTTGGAAGCGAGCGCGGATGAGCGGGATACGCGGGGGTTAACTTCGATAACGTAGTAGTTGAAGCTGTTGGGATCGAGCGCGAGCTGCACGTTGCATCCGCCGCAGATTTTCAGAGCGCGGATGATTTTAAGCGAAGCCGTGCGCAGGAACTGGTTTTCGCGGTCGGTCAGTGTCTGTACCGGAGCGACAACGATCGAGTCGCCGGTATGCACGCCGACAGGGTCAACGTTTTCCATGTTGCAGACAACGATGGCGTTGTCGTTGGCATCGCGGATCACTTCGTACTCGATTTCCTTGTAGCCGGCAATGGACTGTTCAATCAGGCACTGGTGCACAGGGGAGATTTTCAGACCGGCGTCGCAGATCACGCGAAGTTCTTCTTCGTTGTCCGCAAAGCCGCCGCCTGTTCCGCCAAGGGTGTATGCCGGACGGACAACAACGGGGTAGCCGAGCTTGTTGCAGAAGTCGACAGCCTGATCAACAGTGTGAACGATGTCGCTTTCCGGAACAGGTTCGCCGATTTCCTGCATGAGGGAACGGAACAGTTCGCGGTCTTCCGCTTTGTTGATGGCAGTCAGGTCGGTACCGAGAATTTCAACACCGTATTCGTCGAGGATGCCGTCTTCGGCAAGTTCAACAACAAGGTTCAGACCTGTCTGTCCGCCCAGAGAACCGAGGATGGCATCGGGGCGTTCTTTATAGATAATGCGTTTTGCAAAGTCGAGGGTGATCGGTTCGATGTAGACCTGGTCGGCTACAACGGAGTCGGTCATGATGGTCGCCGGGTTGGAGTTGATCAGGATAACCTCATAGCCTTCTTCGCGAAGCGACTGGCAGGCCTGGGTTCCGGCATAGTCGAATTCAGCTGCCTGTCCGATGACAATCGGACCGGAGCCGATCACAAGAATCTTTTTGATATCTGTGCGTTTTGGCATGCTACTTTGCCTCCTTTTTGTCTTGCATCAGCGCCATGAAGCGGTCGAACATCTTTCTGGAATCGTTCGGGCCGGCAGTTGCTTCAGGATGGAACTGCAGCGAGAATGCGGGGTATTCGGTATGAGCGATACCTTCGCAGGATTTGTCGTTGAGGGCTTCGTGAGTCATCACAAGACCTGTGCCTTCAAGCGAATCTTTGTCAACGGCGTAGCCGTGGTTCTGGCTGGTGATTTCAACATGGCCGTCCGAGAGGTCGACAACCGGATGGTTGCCTCCGCGGTGACCGAATTTGAGTTTGAATGTCTTGGCGCCGCAGGCAAGCGCAAGCAGCTGATGACCGAGGCAGATACCGAAGATGGGCACCTGACCCAGCAGATGACGGATGGTTTCAATGGACTCGGGCAGGTCTTCGGGGTTTCCAGGACCGTTGGTGAGCATGATGCCGTCCGGACGGAAGTTCATAATGGTTTTCCAGTCGGTGTCATAGGGGACAACGACGATATCGCATCCGCGCGAAGACAGTTCGCGCACGATGCCCAGTTTCGCGCCGAAGTCCATGAGAACGACTTTCGGTCCGCGGTTGGGCACGGAATAGAGTTTTGCGGAGCTTACGCGTTTTACCTGATCGTGGAGCAGGTCGGCTTCATTAAGCTGTTTAACCACTTCTTCCACGTTGGCATCAGCCGGCGCAAGAGTCGCTTTCATGGTGCCGTGTTCGCGGATGCGGCGTGTCAGAGCGCGGGTGTCCACCTGGCAGATGCCGGGGATGTTTTCCTTGCGGCAGAATTCATCGAGAGATTCGTCCGCTCTCCAGTTGGAGTAGTGTTCGGCAAGGTCTTTGACAACAAAGCCAAACGCTGCCGGTTCAATGCTTTCCCAGTCGTCGCGGTTTACGCCGTAGTTTCCAATCAGGGGGTAGGTCATCAGAATAATCTGACCGCAGTAGGAGTTGTCCGTGAGGATTTCCTGGTATCCGGTCATCGATGTGTTGAAGACAAGTTCGCCGATCTGGAAATTGTCGGAGCCGAAGCCTTTGCCTTTCCAGACGCTGCCGTCTTCAAGAATGAGCAGTCTATCTTCCATATTCACAGGTGTCCTTTCTTGTCCAGACCGGGGTTCCATTTACCCAGGTCTGTCTGACTTGTACGCGGGAGTTCCAGCCCGCAAACGGTGTGTTTTTTCCCATGGATTCGAAAGAATCCGGGTCGATGGCGATGTTCGCGTCCAGATCGGCAATGAAGAAGTCGGGACGATAGCCTTCCTTCAGCTCGCCGGTGCGTTCCAGACCGAAACGGATCGCCGGTTTTTTCGCCATCCAGTCCAGCAGCTGGCCAAGCGACCAGCGCTTCTGTCTGTCTACAAATTCCGTATACAGCAGTCCGAATGCCGTTTCAAGAGCCACAATGCCAAATGGCGCTTTGTCCATCGAACGGCTCTTTTCTTCCATCGTATGAGGCGCGTGATCGTTGGCGATGAAATCGATCGTGCCGTCTTCCAGCCCTTCGATCAGCGCCATGCGATCGGCGTGTTCGCGCACAGGCGGGTTCATTTTGCCCATGGCGTTTTCAACATCTTTATCTTCGAGCAGAAGATGATGCGCGGTTACCTCGGCGCTGCAGTCCACACCGTCCGCCTTGGCGTCGCGAATCGCCTGGACGCTTTCTTTGGCGGAAAGGTGATCCGCATGGTAGCGAACCGGAATTTCTCTGGCATATTCCAGGTCGCGCGCGAGCTGAGCGGTTTCGCATGCGGAAGTGATTCCGATCCAGCCGTGGGCTTTGGCATATGGTCCTTCATGCACGCTCGCGCCGGGAGCGCGGTAGTTCATATCTTCGGTGTGACAGGAGAAGAGCACGTCTTCTTTGACAGCCGCTTTCATAGCCGCCTGCATCACATCGCCCGAAGCGACGCCAACGCCGTCATCGGAGAACCAGCGGATGCCGAGTTCTTTAAGCGCGTGGTAGTCGGTCGGGGTTTTGCCGGCTTCATCGTCAGTGATGGTTCCAAAAGGAATCACGCGCACGATGGCGTCGGTTTTTATTTTTTCCAGGTAGGGGTTCATGGTCTGCACGCTTGAGGGGCAGGGACGGAGGTTGGGCATCGCGAAGATGGTCGTAAATCCGCCGGCTGCGGCAGCGCGCGATCCGGTTGCGATTGTCTCTTTGGCTTCAAATCCCGGTTCGCGCAGATGCACATGGGTATCCACCAGGCCGGGCAGCACAGCCATGCCGCCGGCATCGACAACCGTCGTGTTTTCATCGCTCTCGATTTTGGGAGCGATTTTGAGAATTTCATTTTCATCAAAGAGCATCTGCATATTCTGCAGACCGCCGTTCGTAAAAATGCGGGCGTTGATGAGCAGTGTTCTGGGGGTGTTCACAAGCGTCCTCTTTCTAGCACTCGCTGCGGCCGAAGGGCGCAAAGCCAAGAGCTCTGCGCAGAACCGCTTTGCGCACGAGTACACCGTTTTTCATCTGTTCGAAAATGCGGCTGCGTTCGCATTCCACCAGATTTGTATCGATTTCCACACCGCGGTTGACAGGCGCGGGGTGCATGATGATCGCGTGGTCTTTCATCTTCTTTTCTCTTTCGAGCGTCAGACCATAGCGCTCGAGGTATTCGGCATCGCTCATGCCGTCGATCTTTGCGCCGCGTTCGCGCTGGATGCGAAGCATGATCACCACATCCGCCCAGGGGATGCTTTCATCGAAATCGGAGAACGGATATCCTTCTCTTTCCCATTCCTTCGGGCCGGCGAAGCGAACATTGGCGCCGAATTTTTCGAGCGCTTCCTTGTTGGAAGCAGCTACGCGCGAGTGTGCGACATCGCCGCAGATGAGAACGTTCAGTCCGTCGAGATGGCCGAATTCGTTGTACATCGTCAGCAGATCAAGCAGACACTGCGTGGGATGATTTCCCTTTCCGTCACCGGCGTTGATGATCGGAATCTTGACGTTTTCGAGTTCTTTGAAGTACTCGTCCTGCGGATGGCGGATGACGAGCACGCCATAGCCGAGAGACTCAAAAGTACGGCATGTATCGTAGAGTGTCTCGCCTTTGGTCACCGAAGAACTGTCCGGTGCCAGATCGGCGGCTTGCAGGCCGAGCTGGTATTCCGCACTCTCAAACGAGAAGTGGGTTCGTGTCGAAGGCTCAAAAAAAAGATTAGCAGTAAGTTTCCTGGAAGAAACAGGAATCTGCCAATCTGAATGAGAACTATTAAAAGCCTTCGCATCATTGAGAATATCGAGGATTTCCGCATTGGACAAATCCTTCATAGTGAGTAGCGACTTTGGATTCATTCACAAACCTCCCTGATGTGTAAGACAAATGTTGGGTGATCGTTTTAGATCTTTTGGATTATAGCGCATGCCGCGCGCAAAAAACAATCATCAAAAAAGACGCTTTGGAAAGAAAGCGTCTTTGGTTCGAAATTCATACACATTTCCGGTTTTGTTCATATGATGCGGCATAAACCGGCGATTTTTCAGAAAACAGATGAAATTTTCAGCACTGTTCTGCACCGCCGCGCTATGCAGATAAGCATTCGTATTCTCCCGAAATGAAAGCGGTTTGTCCACCTTATGTATCTCAATCGGATAAAAACAGCGGTCAGTTTTCCTCTTTTGGAAACATTTGCGCACGAAACAGCTTCCTGTTTCATCCTATCTCTGCCCTCTTGTTGCCAGATCCTCAGGGATTGCAGATTTTGCATGGATCGTAGCCCTGTGCGATCAGTGATTCGCGCGTTTCATGAACATCCATTCTGTTATGCGCTTTCATACTTTTCACAGAACCACAGTCGGGATAGTGGAATTTTTCCGAGTTGGTGTTGACCACATAATCGCGCGCTTCTCCGTTCTGCGAAGGTTCAGGAGAGGGCGTGCTGTTTGAGGGCGACTGTCCTGATGGCTCGCCCGTCGCAATCGTGCCATCCGCATGGTTTTCACCGGTCGCATAATCGATCGCGACCCCCGGTTCAACGTTGTAGCAGAAGACACAGAACTGAAGTCCCGCTCCATCGTCTTCTACCGATTTGGCTTCCATCAGCACGCCCTGCGCCACCATATCTTCGCCTTTGAAGATCGGCGTGACGCGGTACATGACATGGTTGCCGGTG
>CAOKFJ010000040.1 GCA_948467695.1 uncultured Allobaculum sp.
CTGGATTCCGATCTGTCCAAAGCGGAAATCTGCTTCCAGAACGGCGAATACACACGTGCGCTCAAAATCGCCATCCAGGCTATCGAAACGCTTCATCCGGGAATTTACGAGAAGCTGGTAGCCCGCAAAGATCCGGCGGTTATGAACCAGGTATGATCTATTTCGACAACGCAGCAACAACCCCTGTACGCAGGGAAGTTGCTGCTCTTTTTGTGAAACTGCTTGATGAATATGGAAACCCGGATTCCCTCCATCAGCAGGGCAGAAAAGCGCACAAACTGCTCGAACAGAGCCGTACACGCATTGCAGGCATGCTCAAATGCGACCCGGAAGAAATCATCTTCACCTCATGCGCATCCGAATCGAACACTATGGCAATTGCCGGTTACGCTCTTGCCAATCGTTCGAGAGGAAACCGCATCATCACATCCAATTCCGAGCACTCCTCGACAACAGCGGCAATGAACTTCCTCGAATCCATCGGATTTGAAATCGTCCGTCTGCCCATTCATCGCGACGGTACCGTTCATGTTGAAGACGTTGAAGAAGCGATGACAAAGGATACCATCCTTGTCTCTTTGATTCATGTCTCCAATGAAACCGGCGCGATCACCGATATTGAAGCGATTGCAGATGCGGTGCACAAGCATCCTGTCTGCGTCTTCCACGCTGACTGCACGCAGAGCTTTGCGAAGATTGACATTCCTTTTGAGAAGCTCGATCTGATGACGATGTCCGCGCATAAGATTCACGGCGTCAAAGGCTCGGCGCTGCTTCGCAAGAAGAAGAAACTTGTTCTTCAGCCGCTGCTTTTTGGCGGACAGCAGGAACAGGGGCTGCGCGGCGGTACGGAAAACGCGCCGGTGCATACAGCGCTTGCCAAAACAATTCGTCTTGCTCTTGAAGAACAGCCCAAAGCGGACAGGCAGATGAAGGCTGTGCGCGATCGCATTATCGAACGCCTGGCAGAAATTCCCGGCGCTCATGTCCTTTCGCCTGAAAACAGCGCGAACTCCATTCTGTGCATCTGCTTCGATTCCATGACAAGTCAGGTTCTGCAGAATGCGCTTGACGAGCGCGGAATCTGCGTCTCGGCAATCAGCACCTGCGAGTCCAAATCCAATCAGGCAAACCCCGTGCTGCTCAATATGGGCTGCTCGCTTAAGGAAGCCACACACAATATCCGTCTGTCGTTCTCCTCTGACAGCACCATTGAGGAAGCCGACAAATTTATCGATACAGTAAAGGAGATCATCAAGGCCTATGGATTACCGTTATGATCACATTCTGATTCGCTATGGCGAACTCTCGCTTAAAGGCAAAAACCGTCAGAATTTTATTCGCAAACTTTCCGAAAAACTCAAAAAGGCACTCAAGCCTTTTTCCACTCTTGAATTTGAAACACAGTACGATCGCATGTACATCTACCTGCATGATGAAGATGTCGATGCGGTAAGCGAAGTCGTTTCCAAAGTCTTCGGCATTTCCTCGTTCTCTCCGGCGATCAAAACCGAACCGAACATGGATGCCGTGCTCGAAGCTGTAAAAAACAGTGTGGATCTTTCCACACCGCATACCTTTAAAATCCGAGCCCGTCGTCATGACAAAATGTTTCCGATCGACTCCGATCAGATCAACCGCATGGCTGCGACCGCGATTCTGAAAAACAGCGACTGGAAAGTCGATGTCCACAATCCCGATGTGACGATTCTGATCGAAGTGCGTCAGGACGCGGTATACATTATGGCGGACAAGATCCCCGGAGCGGGCGGATTCCCTGTTGGTGTCGGCGGACGTGCAATGGTTCTGCTTTCCGGCGGCATCGACTCTCCTGTAGCAAGCTATCTGATGATGAAACGCGGTGTTCACATCGAATGCGTACACTTCGCCGCGCCTCCCTATACATCTGCCGAAGCGCGCGACAAAGTGTTCAAACTGGCTCGCCTGATTGCGCCATATCAGGGAGATCTTATTGTTCATGTCGTTCCATTTACAACCCTGCAGCTGGCGATCTACCAGAACGCGCCGGAAAGCTATGCGATCACGCTCATGCGCCGCATGATGATGCGCATCGCGCACGGACTGGCTGAAAAGCGTCACTGCCTCGCGATTGCGACAGGCGAGAGCGTAGGACAGGTAGCCAGCCAGACGCTTGAAAGCATGTACACTATCAACGCGGTAACGTCTATGCCGATCATCCGTCCGGTAGTCTGCATGGACAAAAACGAAATTATTTCGATTGCCCGCAAGATCAATACATATGAAACATCGATCCTGCCCTTTGAAGACTGCTGCACCATCTTTACCCCGAAGAGTCCCGTAACCAAACCGAAACTGGAAAAATGCCTCGCTTACGAGACACGCTGGGACTGGCAGACGATGGTCAACGACTGCATCGAACAGGCAGAAAGCATTCGCCTTTCCTTCAAAGAAGAAAAGAACGAAGAAGACGAAGATCTTTTCTAATCATCGCCTTCAGAACAATTCAATCCTGCATCACGAAAGAGACGTCTATGGGCGTCTCTTTTTGTCTGCTCTGGAGCCGTAAGCCAGGAGCCGCATAATAGAAAGAAGAAAGATATTGGTTCGATTATAATAAAAGAATGAACTGTCCAATTTGTCATGAACCGCTGCGTAAAGAAAACCGGACGTGGCGCTGTATACACAATCACTGCTTCGATGAAGCGCGACAGGGGTATGTCAACCTCTCGCGCAAGCAGAAACATTCCGGTGACAACGAAGAAATGTCCCGCGCGCGCACCACGTTTCTCGAAACCGGTGCTTACGCATTTATGCGAGATGCGCTCGCCAATAAGATTGAAGAACTTCATCCCGATCAGTATCTCGATCTGGGATGCGGAGAAGGCTACTACACCAGAACATTTGCCCCGCTTGTTAAAGAGGCGTACGGCATCGATTTAAGCAAACCATCGATTGCTCATGCCGCGGCTCTCGACAAGCGCACGCGGTATATCGTCGGAAGCATTTTCGAGCTGCCTTTTGATGATCGTTCCATGGACGTGCTCACTTCTGTATTCACGCCGATTCCGCATGAAGAAGCCTCGCGCGTTCTCAAAGACGATGGTGTTCTAATCACCGTTACCCCGGGACGCGATCATCATCGAGAGCTTAAAGCGCAGCTGTATGAAAAGGTCCGTCTCAATGACGAACTCGATCATATCGAAGGATTCGAGTGTGTCGAGCAGGAACGTCTGTCCCGCACTGTACACGTGAATGATGTCTGGTCGCTTCTGGAAATGACGCCCTATCGCTATAAAACCTCCAAAGAAGGTCTCGACAAAATCCGCGCGCTGACAGACGGTCTGGATGTGACTTTTGAGTTTGTGATCAGCACGTGGAAGAAAAAACTTGAAAGCTAAAATTTCGAAGGATCATGTGCAAGACGTTACAATGTATTGTCGCCTGTTCTAAGAGCTGGGTGAGTCAGCTGCGAAACACTTGCTGGATTTTGCGGGAAGAATGGTTTCTGGAAAGACACTTTAAAGAAAAGACTGGAATCCGGGCAGGTTGACGAAATTCTGAATCGAATGATTTTGCAACTCGATTGCTGATAGAACGGCAGTACCAGCCGCAATGCGGATCAGCGCTGCCGATTTTGTTCGATGGAAGATAAATCCGGTTTTGCTGCCTGCCAGAAGACAGCGAAATCCGTAAATACACAGATATAGGTCTGAATATCCGTTCGCTATCCAAATCCATTGCCGGCGGGAGATTCAGCACCTGGAGGAAGAATATGCAAACAAAAATCAAAAAATGGGGAATCAATGGCGAAGGAATCGCCTACGTAAACAAGAAAGCCGTTTTTGTCGAAAACGCGATTCCCGGAGAAGTCGTCGATATCGAAATCGATCAGGACTGCGACACATACGCCCGCGCACATGCGACAGACATTATCGAACCCGCACCAAGACGTCGTCAGGCGCCTTGCGCCAACTGGCAGGACTGCGGCGGATGCGGTCTGATGCATGTCGACTACAAAGGGCAGGTGCGCATGAAAGAGCAGGTGCTTAAAGAAGCGCTTCGCAAGTATGCCGGCTATGATGGCGAGATTCTTCCGCTGATCAAGAACCCGAATCCGCTTGCTTACCGCAATGCATGCAAGCTTCCGTTCGGCATCGCTGATGGAAAGACAGTCACGGGAATGTACCGTCGCGCAACCAATGAATTTGTACCGATGGAGCGCTGCCTGATTCATTCCAAGAAGCTCGAGTTCGCCCGTATGGCGATTCATGAACTTGTAAACAAATACCATCTGCCTGTGGCGTCGGAAGAAAATCCTGCAGGACTGCGTATGCTTGTTCTTAAAGAATTCGACGATCAGGTGCATGCAGTGTTCATTACTGGCGAGATGGAACTACCTGAAGAGTTCGTTAAAGAAGTGCTTGAAAACATTCCCGAAATCGCTTCGGTATGGCAGTCGATTAAAAACGCTGATGATTCTGAAATCGAAGTGTTCGGCAAAGAAGTGAAGCATTTAGGCGGTCAGGAACAGATGACGCTTACGCTTGGAGACTTTACTTTGTCCCTGCTTCCCAAATCCTTTTTCCAGCTGAATACCGCACAGGCGAAGAACCTGTATGAGTGGATTGCCGCGCGCATTCCTTCAAACACAGGTCTTATGGTGGAAGCTTATTCCGGTGTCGGCGCAATTTCGCTGTATGCGGCAAATAAAGCTGAGCACGTGATCGGCATCGAATCGATTGCGGATGCGGTCGACAACGCCAATGCCAACGCCCGACTCAATAGTAAGGACAATCTTTCTTTTGTATGTGGAGATGCGGCAGCCGAGCTGAAAACCATCACGCATGACAATCACATCGATACTCTTGTGGTCGATCCTCCGCGCAGCGGTCTGGATGATGCCATGAAAGAAGCGATTCTCGAAGCCAAACCTCAAACGCTCCTCTACGTTTCCTGCAACCCAGCTACACTTGGCAAAGATCTCAAAGTGCTGCAGAAGGAATACCGCATCACCTGCGTTCAGCCGTTTGATATTTTCTCGCAGACACCGCATGTCGAAACAGCGGTTGTTCTCGTACATGATGAAAATGCCGCATCACGCCAGACGTACGCTGTGCCTGCGCATGCGGTTCGTGAACGCCGCCATGCTCCATCGACCAGAAAGGATCGTCCCCGCGCGCATAAATCAGCAGACAGAGACGAGGACAGAAACGATCGCAGATCGTACAGAAAAGCACCGCGTTCCAAAACAGCACGCGACGATCGCCGAAGCAAAAGTTTCTCCGGATCTGATGCCCGTAAAGGATATGCAGGCAAGCCGGACACCAAACACGCCAGACGTCCGTATGGAAATCGCAAGGACAGCGAAGGCAGACCGGCTCGTTCAAGAGACAACTGATTTCTGACTTTTAAAACGCACCATCCCCACAGTACTGACTGAAGGATGGTGCGTTTCTGTTTTTTGATCAAATTGAACTATATACGCAATAAATGGCGTTCGAAACAAATAAAAACTGTCAGAAATGCCGGCTTTTCATCCCCTCGCTAAATAAATCCAAAAACAGACAGATACACCATTGCCCGTTTTTTGAGAGCAGGTATGATGGAAATCGGGTTTAAATGCATATGTGCACTCAGCTGACCGCAAAGGAAATCCAAACGCGAATTTTGAAGATTGACCAGCGCCGAATTTCCTCTACGGAAGACAAGGGGATCGTCAGTTTCGTTCATGTATGCATACAGTAATGAATAAAAATACACTTAATCGATAAATAAATATTTAGATGGGTGAAGAAGAAACAGAACCGGTCGCAGATCTCGGGAAAGCTGCTGATCGGTCAATCCGGATTAAGAAAGGCAAGGGGATACGAATGAAGAAACACATTGGACACAAATATCTGGCACTCTTTATGAGTTCCGCCATGATTCTCAATACACTTCCGGTTTTCAGAGCACAGGCAATGCAGTCTGATACAGATACATCGGTATTTACAGACGGTGATTCATTCCAGAATGCGCAGGGCAGCGTGGATTTTGAGGAATCTGTTTTCGCCCAAAGCCGTCAGGACAGCAGCTTTGATGCAGGCAGAGATGCGGAAGCTTTTTCGGATGAAGCGTTTGGTCAGTCTGCACAGGAGCAGAATTCTAGCGATGAGAATGCAGCAGACGAATCTCGAATGATTGAAACATGGGATGTTGAAGACGCGCAGTGGCAGGGCAATACGCTTCATCTGAGCTTCTCCTATGCCTGTGACAACCCGATCTTTGCGGCGATTCTTCCGATGAGCGCCGATGCGAGATTTGGGAAAGATCAGTCTCTCGTGATCGAAGAAGACGGCATCAAACTGGCTGATCTGATTATCGAAGCCAGACAGTTTGGACTTCTTTTCACAGAGGAGGGGCTGGAATACCTGCGTGAAGGCAATGCGATCGAGTGCGATGTCACACTCGTCTTTGACGAAGAAAAATCAGTTTTCGCCATACAGGTAGGCAGTTCGCTCGTTTCGTCACAAGATCAGAGTCTCATGACTGTTTCCGATCCGATCGGCAGCATTTTAGGCCATGAAGACATGCAGAAAGAGAGAAAACAGTCGCTTGCCGACAGCTTTCGCGCCCAGGCGCAGCATTCAGCCAGACTGTCTTATGGAACGATGAATGAACGCATTGGAGTGCTCAAATCGACATTTCCCAGCCAGTCGTACTGGAATCATGCCGCAGGCGATCGCACCGGCAATCCGGAACTGCATACGTCGCATGAGACGGATGACGTCAATTACATCGGAAATGAATTCGGCTACTACGCGCTGTGCAATGGCTTTGCGTATCTTTGCTATTACAAAACAAATGGTGTGCTTGTCACCAATCCTTCATCAACAATCCATCGTGTCGGCAACGAAGGTGTACGGGTAGGCGATGTCATCCATACCCGGCATAAATGGGATGATCCCGTTCTCGGGCACTATTCCTATGTCTGGAAAATCGAGGGCAATACCTATTACAAACTCGAAGCCAACTATAAAGGACGCGACCAGATCTGGCAGACCAATACCGTTCAGAAAAGCGATATTGTCGACTACTTTACACCCGCAAGCGAGGGACGGTATACGGTATGGACAGATGAAAATCTTGATGGAGGATACAGCAGATACGATACGAACGCCACATCGCAGGCGCTGATCATGCCGGGTGTTTCGAACGCGCCCAAATTCCATCAGCTGGATGGATGGGAAATCTTCAACTGCACCAACTATTCTCAGCTGTTCACCAATGGCAAAGGCGAATACCGCTGGTTCAACAGCGCTATGGAAGCTAGTCTTAGCGGCTTTGGAAAAACAGCGGTCATGCCTCAAGGCAGTACGCTGCCGTTGATTTTCAAACCGGGAGACGAGATTGTGCTGACCGCAAAATGGAAACGTCAGCCGTATACGATCGCTTTTGATGCCAATGGAGGCGGCGGAACGCAAGCGAGTGTAACCGGCTATCTCGGACTCGCTCCCGAATTGCCCGCAAACACCGGTTTCAAAAAAACCGGCTATGCGTTCAATGGCTATACCGGCTACTATTCCAGCGGCCAGAAAATCTATAGAACCGCGCAATCGAACGGCGCATCGTATCGAGGCTTTTCGAGTGATGAAGAAGCCAGAAAGAACGGCTATTCACCGGCGCATTTCATGCCCGGCAAACTGGATGGCACGCTGACTGACAAGGCTGGCGAGCGCATTGTGATGAAAGTGAACTGGGTGCCGAAAACATATACGCTGAAATTCACGAATCTTTACGGCAATACAGTCAAAAACGCTCCACAGGGATTCAAGTACAACGATCGCGTCGCTGTTCCCAAACAGACACTGAACCGCGATGGCTATGCGTTTATCGGATGGGTTGTTTCGAAAAACGGATCGACGCTTTGCGTTTCCAATAAAAACGGCAAACAGAACTACAAGATGTTTCCCAGCATAAATGCCGCCGCAAACCAGGGCTATGTTCCTGCTGTCATTCCCAATGGCGGGGCATATATGATGAGTTTTGAAGACTCGGACGGTACGGAAATCCAGATGGAAGCGCGCTGGAAAAATGTGCGTGACAAGAAAGTCTCGATGCATCGTCTGTACAATCCGAATTCCGGGGAACATTTCTATACGTATTCCACTCCCGAGAAGGACGCCCTTGTCAAACTCGGCTGGAAGTTTGAAGGAACAGGCTGGATCGCGCCAAGAAAATCCAATACACCGGTTTATCGCTTGTACAATCCCAACGCAGGCGATCACCATTACACAACCGACGCCAACGAACGCAAAGGCCTGATTGGTTTAGGCTGGAAAGATGAAGGAATCGGCTGGTACAGCGATGACGAGAAGTCTGTCCCCATTTTCCGCGAATACAACCGCAATGCCAAAACCGGTTCGCATAACTACACGAGTTCGGTAGAAGAGCATTTAGGTCTAATGAAGATGAGCTGGAACGGTGAAGGAATCGGCTGGTACGGCACCGACAAAAAATAAAAGTAAAAATAAGGAACGAATTGCAATGGAGGCGATGCATGCGTAAGCTTTAGGACTCGCTATCCGCAGACACTGCTATCGTTCGGCCAATAAGAAAGCTATGAATCCCTGCATTCCCAATTGATGCAGGGATTTCTTTATGCAAAAAAGATGGCCTTATGGAAAAGACCATCTTTTGTATGCTGTGTATAGCGGGAATGCGCGGATTGATGGACAGCCGATTGAGTCGACTGTGCATTGTGACTTAGTTATGGCTGTCAGGATAACGCTGATGGAAGTTTTCCCCATAAGCGCTGTTTTTGTAGTTCTTCAGCCAGATAATCAGGCCGATCACAAGTGCTGCGCCAATTGAGATGCCCAGAGCGCCTTCCATGGATATTTTCTGGAGAATCCATGCGATCAGTGAAGCTGCGATAACCACAAATAGAGTTAAATAGAGTGCAATATCAGTTTTTTTGTTTTCATTATGTACCTCCTATACATCGGGGATAAACATCGCCCGGAATAATGAATCAGAGAGTCTTGGATCGTCTGCGATAAGCAAGACGGATTTGAAGAACAGGCATACAGCCAGCCGAAAAGCGTATCTGCGTTTTATCCCTTCGTGTATGTCGTTAAAGATATTTAATAACTCTCTGATAAACGGCAGCAGAAACAGTGCTGACGGATTCCGGCAGTCAGATCAATAAATAGCTTTCCTGATATCAGGGAGACTATCGTTATCTGCTCTGCCTGGAATACTGAAACTGTTATTCACTTCCGTTTTAGTAACTGACATGCATTAAGTGTATAATAAATTGTGTTTAAATGGAATACAGAGATACGACAATAAAAAGATAGCTAATATATAAATTATTAAAAGACTAGCAGTATTGTATTGTGAGCACTGCGCTTAATGGAAAAACGAATTATTCTATATTCTGAAATGGTGAGAAAAATTCAGATGTTCCAAATCTGAAAGCAGAAAACTGATTCTGCAAAGCTTTGCGCAGACGGATGCAGGAACTGCGCGCTTCTGACCAGACTGACAAAACGGACATTTTAGCAACTGAAGAGGACATTTGTTTTTCTTAATATTTACAAAACAGTGAAACGTGCAGACGAAGAACGAGTTTTATCCCGCATGTGATCTTCTCAATCCTTTTGTGAGATAAAGCGTATCTCTTTCGGTGACATTGGTATAGCGAACACGCAATCTTAATAACCCGACAAGATGAGTGTGATAAAGTTAATATGGTATAAAAACAATAACAATGACTTGATAATTGCTTCATAAAAGATATATTTAATTCGACAGGACCACTATGCAGAGGAGGGGTGAGTATGGAGTTTGTAACAGAACGACTGGTTATACGCCCATGGTGCGCGGATGATGCCGCCAGACTGTATTCCCTTGCCCGGGATCCCGAAATCGGATACTGGTGCGGCTGGCAGCCTCATAAAAGCGAGGAAGATTCCGCACGACTTATACGCACGATACTTGCCAATCGCGGGACCTATGCGATCTGTCTGAAATCGACGGGTGAGCCGATCGGTTCGATCAGCATTGATATCGATGGCGATTCGATGATGACAAACTGGGAAGACGAAGGAGAACTCGGCTTCTGGATCGGACGTCCCTATTGGGGAAACCGGTATGCGGAAGAAGCGGCTGAAGCTCTGCTTGACGATGCATTCAACAATCTCAATCTATCCAAGATCTGGAGCGGAACGTTCGATGGCAATGAACGGTCTCTGCATGCACAGAAGAGACTGGGATTCGTACCGGTTCGCATCGAACATGACTATTTTGTGCCGGCATACAATCGCACAACGGATCATCATGTTGCCCAACTGACTCGCGAAAACTGGAACAGACGCCACCAATGAATCTGTTCCCATTGTGCACTCAACATCGCTTAAACCAGCCAAGCCCGGACCATCAGTCCGGGCTTTTATCTGATCTGGAAAATAAAAAAGCGAAAATCGGACACATCAATCACGTTCTTTGCACAATCGGTATACAGTTAAACTGATTTGAGCATAACGGTATCGTTTTCGTATAGACGATAAATTCCCCAAAACAGGTACTAACAACGGACCCGTTTCCAGTTTTGGGAC
>CAOKFJ010000041.1 GCA_948467695.1 uncultured Allobaculum sp.
GACAAAAACACTCAATCCTGTCTATGACGAACTGTGCCGGCAGAAAAGCGGAGTTCTTCCGCCTTTGACTCCGGCACTGCTCGCCTATGACGGCATTGCCTTTCAATACATGGCTCCCGGCATCTTCAGCGACAGCGAATGGAGCTACGTCAATGACCACCTGCGCATTCTTTCCGGAATGTACGGCGTTCTTCGTCCGCTCGACGGGGTTGTTCCCTATCGTCTCGAAATGGGGCAGAAACTTTCGGTCTCGATGCCGCATGATCTTGGCGCGTACTGGAAAGAAACAATGCGCGAAGCCTTTAAAGATGAAGTGATCATCAATCTGGCTTCCAAAGAATACAGCAGCGCCATACCAAAAGCCTGCATCGCTTCAATGATCGATGTGCGCTTTTTCGACGAAGACGAAGCCGGGAAGCGAAAGGAAAAAGGCGTCTATGCCAAAATGGCGCGCGGATCCATGGTGCGCTATCTCGCGCGCAACGGAATTGAAACACCCGAAGGCATGAAAGACTTTACGGAAATGGGCTATGCGTATGACAAAGACGCTTCCACGCCTCTTTGCTATGTTTTTGTCCGGTCAATCAGAAAGGAAGGATAAAATGACACCCTGTGAATGGGACAACGCAAGCTGGAAGGAACTGCTTGAACACTGCTCGAAAGCACAGGAATATCTGCTCAATTCCATTCTGGATTTGAAATACGAAGTGGAACGCAACCGAAACCACTCTCTTATACGTTCGCTGAGCGCCAGACTGAAAACAATGGACAGTCTGATGGCTAAACTCAAGCGTATGAATCTCGAACCATCCGTCGTCAACGCAGCCACAGTCCTGCACGACATCGCGGGCATTCGAATCATCTGTTCCTATCTCGATGACATCAACACCGTCATCAGCCAGCTTGAACACATTCCGCACTATGAAATTATTGAAGTCAAAGACTACGTGCACAACCCCAAGCCCTCCGGCTATCGTTCGGTGCATGTCATCGGTCTTTGCGATATCAGCGGCAGACCCGTCCGCTGCGAAATCCAGCTGCGCACAACCGCGATGGATTCCTGGGCAGCTCTTGAACACCAGATGCGCTACAAAAAAGATCTGCCCGACTGCGACTTCGTCAATCACGAACTGTTCGAATGCGCGCGCATGCTCTATGAAACCGACTGCCGCATGCAGGTCATCCACGGCTACCTGCACAACCAGGCACTCGATCTCGCCAAAGGCGAAGCGCCGAAATGTTCCGAGAAGTACATTCCCGAAAAGCGCGACTGCAACGACCAGCCTTATCCATGGAATGACGACCAGCCCGATACTGCCGTCTATCCCGCCAAAGACTCTGAGGCATGCTAGAACGGCATCGAGGCAGACCGAGTCAGTCATTTTAGATGAATCTGGCGTGCACGCCTGATTCAATACATTCAACTCAAATCAAAAATCATTCAAGGAGGTTTCTTATGAGAATTCCAGGTGTATGTGTCTACGGAGGCAGCAGCAACCACGTCGACCAGAAATACCTTGACGCTGCATACCAGATCGGCGCAGGCATCGCCAAACGCGGCTGGACGCTGGTCAACGGTGCCGGCGATACCGGCATGATGGGCGCCGCCACACGCGGGGCGCTTAGCGAAAACGGAAAAACAACCGGTATCGCTCCCGAGTTTTTCGCCCAGCCCGGCGTGCTTTTTGAAGAAGGAAAAGACACCGTCTTCACCAAAACCATGCGCGAACGAAAAGCGTTCATGGAATCTCTGTCGATGGCATTCATCGCCACTCCCGGCGGCATCGGCACGCTTGAAGAACTGTACGAAATCATGGTTCTCAAGCAGCTCGGTCAGGAAGCCGCGCCCCTTATTGTGCTCAACCTCGACGGCTACTACGATTCTCTGCTCAAGGCAATGCACGACATGGAAGAAGCAGGCTTCATTCATGAAACAGTCTTCGACCTGTTCGATGTTGCCGACAGCGTTGACGCTGTGTTCGACATTCTCGACAAAGCGCTCGCTCAATCGCTTTAACGTCAAAAAAATGTGCAATTCTCAGCTGCTATGGCAGCGTAAAGAAAACAATTGATCTTCTCTTCCCCGATCCAAAACTGGATCGGGGTTTATTTATTTGCTTCATTCATTATCCGCGATCAGACGATGCATGAAGCTTTTTCCTCTGCTCGCCTTTTTTCCCGCCGATCTCTTTGGTTAAACTTTATCCCTCGCATTTTGGTCCTTTACCTTTGTATTTACCTTGGCACGATCATGTTTATTTCAAATCGAAGGGCATGAATCGATAAGTGTTTATCCTTTTCTGTGAATTAACAATATGTACTTACCGATTTATACACCTTGCATTCCAGAATTATTGATTTCGTACACTTTCGAATGAAGCTATTTTGCCAGCACTCTCATTCATTGACCTGTGAGCGCTTTCAGATTAGGGTGTTGTAAAAGCCTGTTTTTACTAAAACAGACATCCTGTCCGCTTTTCGTTTTCTCCCCCGGAAAACGGGACGGTTCAGGAAAAGAAAGGAAAATTCAATGAAATCATTCAGGAAAGGCGCCAGCTGCTTTCTTGCCGCGCTTCTAGCCGGCAGCGCGCCGCTGAGCATTCTTGCAACATCACCGCAAAACCACGCGGTCGTTTCACGCCAGTCCGATTTTGAGACATCTCATGACGAATCTGCCGTACTGACTTCGTTCATGGACGGTTTCAAACCCATGCCCATTATCGGCGAACTCAAAGACGATATCTGGGGCGTGCCCCTGGTCGGCCGACGCGATCCCGACAATGGTCTTGAAGACCGCACTCTGGAAAAATACTGCTACTGGGACGGCACAATTCTCAAAAACCCGGAAGATCAGAAATACTACATGTTCGCTTCGCGCTGGAACGAAAGCGAAGGTCACGGCGGCTGGGGACAGTCAAGCGCGATCTACGCCGTCAGCGACAATCTCGAAGGTCCCTATACCGACATGGGCGAACTGTGGCCCGATTACTATGAAGGCGCAGGACACAACGTCTTCGCTTTTGAAGTCTCCAAAAGCGATCCGCTGTATGCCGAAGGCTATCGCTATGCGATTTCCGTCAGCGATACCGGCAAGCACGGCGATGTGATGAATGGTTCGCTTCACGTTGCCAAATCCATCACCGGCCCCTGGGAGCATCTTGGCGTAATGAATACCGACGGAAAATTCCGTCTGAGCAATATCTCCATTGTTGTGCGCCCCGACGGCACCTACGAAGCCATTGGACGCGACGGCGACATCGCCACATCGAGCACACTGCGCGGTCCGTGGAAAACAGAACGCCAGAAACTGTGGTGGGATATCGACGGTCTGGATACGGGAGCACTCGAAGATCCTGTCATCTGGTATGCGGACGGCATGTACCACGTTGTCGTCAACCACTGGGACAATAAATATGCCTACTACATGACCAGCTATGACGGCATCCAGGGCTGGACGCTTCACAACGGTCCGGCGTATACACCCTCGCAGAACTTCCTGCAGTATACCGACGGTACAGAAAACAACTGGACCAAACTCGAACGTCCGGGTGTCTATATCGAAGACGGCACGCTTAAAGCGATCACATTTGCGGTAATCGACTGTGAAAAAGAAGTTGAATACGGCAATGACGATCACGGCAGCAAAATCATCGTTGTGCCCTACGATGGCAAAGCGCTCGCGCAGTTTGCGAAAAACGATGAATACGAAGCCGCTCCAGCCGGCCGCCGCGGACAGAAGCCGCTTGCCGACAGCCACATTCAGTCCTGGGGCGACGAAGCGTCGCGCAACTACGGCAGCGAAGCGTTCATGCAGGTTCAGGGCAACAGCACGCAGGGTGTTTTAGGCGAAGGCGCACGTCCCGACAGCGGCTATGACTGCAAGATCGGATTTATGCGCTTCAATCTCGAAGACTTCGCTCTCGATGAAACAGCTTCGAATCTCAACGAAGCAACACTGTCCGTTGTCTATGAAAAAGCATTCAGCACCGGCAATACGGAAGACAGCCTGAAAGTCGCGGTTGCCAATAACGAGTGGATCGCCGGAAACGGCAAAGACGGTTCGTCCTCCACCATCGAAAACTCGATGACATGGAACAACCAGCCTGAGGTGTATGCCGATTACGGAACAGCCGTATCCGAAAGCTTCAAACTCGCCGACACCTATACAGAAATCAAAATTCCGGTCAGCGATCTGATTAAAGCCTATAAAGAGAAAAATCCCGAAGCTGCCGAAATCACACTGGCGATTTCGACTGTCAACGGTTCCCGTCTGCATCTTGGCGCCAGCGAAGAAGGCGCGAATGCCCACTATGCTCCACGACTGTCCGTTAAAGCCGGCACGCCGGTTGAGGGCGTCGCTCTTTCCAAAACAGAACTGCGTCTTGAGCCGGGCGAAAGCGCATCGCTTGTCGCGACCGTTTCCCCCGACAATGCGACAAACAAAAAAGTCATCTTCACATCCGACAATCCCCACGCTGTCAGTGTTGACGAAAACGGAAACATCAGCGCCAACGCCAGAGGGGCTGCCGGAATCACCGCACGTACAATCGATGGCGATTTCAAAGCGACATGCATCGTTACCGTAGCGCCAAAAGAAGCCTACATCACCGGTTTTGCGGGGGCTGAAGTCATCACCGCAAACGGCATTGATGCCAACCTTCCCGAAACCGTGATCGCCGCATGGTCCGATGGTCATCAAAGTGAAGAAAAGGTGACATGGAACGCCGAAGAAGCAAACCTCGCCGCCTCCGGCATCATTAAAGGACGCGTCGAAGGCGCCGATGTCGAAGCGACATGCAAAATCACTGCCTACGCGCCCAACATGGCCTGGGTCATCGACTGCAACAACCCGACATCCCCGCGTCATGCAAGTGCCAATGAAATCGCACAACTCAAAAACGAAACCCCCGACCAGATGTTCGATGCCGAAAGCGAAAACGCTTGGGGCCGTGTTGCCGACTACGGTGTGCATGACAGTTCCAATCCCAATGATTCCTATGATCAGGGCTGGTATTCCAAAGCTGGCGAAGCGATTGAATACGCGCTCCCTGCCGAAGCCGGAAAATACCGCGTCACTTTCGGTTTCAAGGAATGGTGGTCGCAATGGACTGCAGCACGCAAAATGAGCGCCTATGTCAAAGAAGGCGAAACAAAAACAACGCTTGGCACCGTCAACACCTGGAATGGAAACAACCCCTGGGCAACATTCGGCTACAACGTAACCGTAAACGAAACCGGAACAATCCGCCTTGGCGTTGAAAAACAGTCCGGACAGCCCGACCCGACGCTTTCCTTTATCGAAGTGCAGCGCGTTCTCAACCTCGATGCGCTCAAAACCGCCATCAACACCATCAAAACACTCGATCTTTCCGCAGCACCCGCATCGACAAAAGCCGAACTTGAAAAACTGCATGATCAGGCCATCGACCTTGCCCTTAAGAGTGGCACAACCCAGGAACAGATTGATCAGGCTGCAGAAACAATCAACGCCCTGATCGCTAAGATTCAGGAAGGCGGCTCCTTTAGCGAAGAGGAAATCGAAGCCAACGACCGCATCCTGTACCTGTACAATGCCGGAACACCGGATTCCTCCGTGATTCCCAATGACATCAAACGCGGTCTCTACCAGTCCAACGTCGCGCAGAACTACGGCACCGATCCGGTAAGCGGACTTGCATGGGGGCTTGAAGAAGACGGCAAATACTGCATCGTTTCCAAACGCGGCGACAATGCGGCAGACATGGCCGAAACCATGATCTACATGTCCACCAGCGCGCAATACGAACCCGGAAAATCCGGATTCCACTTCCGCTTTGAACTGCCCGAACGCATCAACAACGACTACGAAGTCACCATCGGCGTCAAAAACCCGTGGGACACTCGTCCTCTCGATGTTGTCGCTGAGGGCGAAACCATCGCCAGTGATATTTCGCTGACCAAAGGCAAGCTTGTCGAAAAGACAATGCCGGTTGAAGTCACTGATGGCGAGCTCAATCTCTTCATCCACAACGCCGACCGTTCGAGCCAGTATGACGACCCGATGGTCAGCTACATCATCGTCAAAGCCCGCTCGGCATGGACCAAAGAACAGGTTCAGGCAAAACTTGATGAACAGGCAGCAGCGATGGAAAACCGTACATTCGCCAAAGACTCTCTCGACGCCTACAACACAGTCGCCGACCAAGCCAGAGAACTGATCAGCCAGAACAATCCGGCACAGTCCGCGCTTCGCGACATGCTTAAAAAACTCGATGACGCATTTAACAGTCTGAAAGAAACGTTCACCTACACCTCCTTCAACGGCACAAAGAGCGCGCCCTGGGTCGACAACAACGGCAACCATATTCAGGGTCATGGCGGATCCGTTCAGAAACTGATGATCGATGGAAAAGAAAAATGGGCATGGTACGGCGAAGACCGCTCTATGGGATATACCCCGATGCCCGGTGTTCATCTGTACACATCCGATGATCTCTACAACTGGACCGATGAAGGCATCGTGCTGCGCACTGTTCCGGTATCGGACGAAGATTACGGTCACGATCAGGATGAAGGCTACAAAGCCGATCTCTCCATTTTCGAAGAAGACGAATACTTCAGCGCTCTGTACGGCGACTACAAAAACCAGCCTGCCGAAGACACTGAACATTATGAAAACAAGGCAGAGGAAACCTACTGGAACCTCGCCAACGACCGCGGCGTCATGGAACGTCCGAAAGTCATCTACAACGAGACCACCGGCAAATACGTCATGTGGTATCACAGCGACGGCCGCATGCCCGGAAGCTCCGGCAGCTACGGACGCGCCCGTGCCGGCATCGCCATCTCCGACAAGGCGACCGGACCATTCAAACTCATCTCCACCGCACGTCTCTATGACAGCGAAAACGCGCCGGATCACGGCTTTGACGGTCAGTCCGGCGGCGCGGTTCGCGATATGAACCTTTTCAAAGACAAAAACGGCGAAGCGTATGTCCTCTACTCTTCCGACGGCAACGAAACCATGTACATCGCCCGTCTGAACGAGGAATACACTGCCATCGCCAAAGACACCGACAAAGGCATCGACGGTACCGGATGGAGCGCCGACAAGATGGATGAAGCGGACTATACCCGCAACTTCGTCAAATCTTCGCGCGAAGCTCCCGCCATGTTCACCTATAACGGCAAGTACTACCTCATGACTTCCGGCTGCACCGGATGGGATCCCAACCAGGCGCAGTACGCCATGGCGGACCATCCGATGGGACCGTGGACAGTTATGGGCGATCCATGCGTCGGCGACGACAATCACACCACCTTCTCCACACAGTCGACCTCGATTTTCCCTGTCGATGAAGAAGAAGGAAAATTCATCTACATGGGCGACCGCTGGAACCGCAATGATCTGGGCAATTCTCCCTACGTATGGCTGCCGCTTGAATTCGATCAGAACGGCAAGATGATCCTGCGCGACTACGCCGACTGGACACTTGACGATCTCAACGACAAAGGCGTATTCACACTCGAAACCAAACTGCCCGAAACATGCGACAGTGCAGCCAATATCAGAAACATCCTTCCCGATGAAGTCACCATCTCCATCGGAAGCCAGAAGTACACCAAGGCGGTTGAATGGAACGTATCCAACGAAGACGAAACCATTCTCGGCATTGTCGGCATCGACGGCACGCTCGAAGACGGACGCACCCTTCACCACGAGGTATCCATCGTCAATCCGAAAACGCTCTACTTCTTTGACTGCGCAAAAGACGGTGAATCCAGCTACTTCAGCACACTCGACAAAGAACTCTCGACGCTCGTCAACGAAAGCGCTGATCCGCTGTACGCTCCCGGCAAGGGCGGCCGTGTCAGTCTGAACGAAAGCGAAAATGCGGATGATCCTGATCTTGGCACATACGGCGGCGGCGACCTCTTCGCCAGCGGCTGGTACGCCAAATCCAAAAAGGTCATCACCTACCGCATGCCTCTCAACGCCGGCGAATACACTCTGCATGCCGGTTTCCGCGAATGGTGGAATGTGACTCGCCCGATGACGATCACCATCAAAAACGGCGATACCGCAGCTGCTGAAAAACAGTTCACGCTTGAAGGCAGCGATCGCTGGCGCGAAGAAGATCTCGACTTTGTTCTTGAGCAGGATGGCGAAATCGAAGTCACCATCTCCGGCCGAAACAATCTCGATCCGGTTCTCTGCTGGCTTGGCGTTACTGACAAAAACGAGATCGAAGTTCCGGAAGAACTGAACTTCACCATTCTCGACTATGTCCTCGACTTCGCGAAGAAGCTCGATCTGAACATTTTCAATGCCGCGTCCCAAGAATCCGGACGCCAGGCAATTGAAGATGCTCAGACAAAACGCAATGAAGCGAAGAGTCAGGAAGAAATCGACGGCGCGTCGAAAAACCTGAACCGCGCACTGCTCGAGATGCGAATCACTCCCGATTCCAAACTTCTTGAAGAGCGCTACGGCAAGTAAACGCAGTTTGATCTTTCAACGCTGCATCAAGTAAACAAATTAAGCTCCGAATGAATGTAATTGCTTTCATCGGAGCTTTCTTTTTTGTTTCCAAAAATCGTTTTACTTAGTTTTACCTGAGCGTTTGTTACCGATTTTTAACATTCTTTTTTTTCAGAAAAAAATGGATCCTTTGCACTTACCGCCCTTAAATAAAGGTTATTCAACTAATAATTACCTATATAAATGAAATGAAAGCGATTAATCTGTTAAAAAGTGCAAATTTTTCTTATTTTCCTTGTTGACGTGCATTGACCCTGTATACCGATTTTTGTAAACTAAGATCGTAAAGTTTTTACTAAACAACAGCCATTGATTTAGTAAAAGCTTTAACTTCTGCTTCTTAGTTGATCGAACACAAGCAGAACCTTCTCTCAAGCGTACCGTTCCATCATTCGCGCTATCGAGCCACCTATAACCGTCGCTTGCAAGAGAACACGTCGTTAATAAAACACCCCCGAAACTGCATCTATCCCCCATAATCCTTTCTCATTTTTTCACAGAGCGTTCGCCCGACGCCATGTGATTTCCCCCCCATCGGTTTGATGCAGGCCGAGTCCGCTCAATATTTTTCTCCTCTTCTTTTTCCATCGAGCGGATTGAATTTGATTAATGAAAACCCTGCGGTCCCGTCAAACCGCAGGGTTTTCATTTTGCACACCTAAATGAATCTACCAGGGTATTTCCTCATTCCCCGCCGCCATGGAAGCTGCGCTATGCCGTCTATGCAGCTTGTTCTGCAAGACAAAAATACTTCCCTCCGGGTTTCGCCATGAGCGATTTGATCGGTTGATTCATTCTGGCGCATACTGCACAAGGCGCAATGCATCTCATCCCGATCTCATGTATTGCCAAAAAGATATGCATGAAATTCTCCATTTCACAAAGGCATTCTTTTCGAAAGAAACCCGTCGATGTTCAAGATCGAAGCGCACCGCACGCTCAGCAATCGCGCTATTTCGAATCCGTTTCGCCACTGTTTCCCCTCCCCACTGAATAGAAAATTGTCTGGAGCGGCAGCTCTTTGCCGCCCTCTTCTGCCGTATGCAGAATATCGCTGCTGGCTCAAACAGATTCGCATACATGCGAACCTCGCTTGACGTCAGTCATGGACTTCAAAACCTTCACCAGGCGATCTCTTTGGCAAAGTATTCACGCAGATGTTTCTAAACCTGTCCTGTTTTATCACTTGCTTATCTGCAGACCGCGCTTTCTGTTTTACCATCTGCGACACTGCACCGCTGGTGTTTTCATACGAACGCCGACTGACTCTCCATCTTCCCCTCTATGCGAACAGCAACTGTCCAGCTATTTCAGCAGAAATCACCAGAAAAATATCAAGGTAAATTCAAGCCCAGAATTTTCGTCTGTCATAAGTTAAGAATTTTCGCGTTTTCTTAATGTAAGTTTTTTCATTATTTCTTACTTTTTGTTTCAATAATTTGTGTTTACCAAAATTTACTTCAGTAATTGTTACCGATTTTTAACATTGCACATTTTCACTCTTTGCCACATTTTTGCACTTATCACCTGAAAATAACGGTTATTGAACTGATAAATACACATCCATATCCCATGAAAGCGTTTAATGTACCGAAAAGTACAAACTTTTCTTATTTTCCTTGTTGACGTGCATTGACCCCTAATAGGCAATTTCGTAAACTAAGACCATAAAGAATTTACTAAATTTAAGTGCCTGCTTTAGTAAAGTCTTTAGTTTCTGCTTAACCTTGATCGAACAAAAGCAGATTTCTCCAGAGCGTACCGTTCCATCATTTTCGCGGTCAGGCAGCCGCTTCAACCGTCGCGCTGGCAGAACACGTCGTCAATAAAACACCGGGCGGGGTCTGCGTGGGGGGGGGGGGGGGGGGGGGGGGGGGGGGGGGGGGGGGGGGGGGGGGGGG
>CAOKFJ010000042.1 GCA_948467695.1 uncultured Allobaculum sp.
CATAAGATGATTATGTAAACGATTTTTATCATTTCAAATAATCTTGTTGTGAGTATTGACATTCGGATAATAATTGATTTTGGAAAGACTATGATAATGAATACGGTTACATTCACATGCTGTAACGTAAATGGGAAAAAGAGAAAAAGTAAAGGAGGAAACATGAAGTACAAGAAACTGGCGGCAAGCCTGCTCGGTACCATGATGATGGTCACCCAGACACTTCCCGCCTATGCTGTGCAGCCCGAAAACGTGCGCGTGCTTGCGGATGAGCAGGCTGCAGGCGAAACGGTGCTTCGCGCGTCTTTTGACGGGGACGCGAGCGATGCATCGGGACGCGGCAACAATGGAACGATTGTCGGCAATCCCGAGTTTGTTGATGGCATTTCGGGAAAAGCCATTCACATCGTCAACTCGAACGGCGGTACTTTGGAGACCGCGAAACAGTATGTCGATTTTGGAAACGGAAATGACTTCAAATTCGGTACCGAGGACTTCTCGATCAAGTTCTGGACACGCACGCCCAATGGCGGTGGAGAGGGTGCTGGGCTGATCTCCAATAAAGACTACAGCGCCGGCGGAAATACCGGCTTTCAGATCGTTTATTTCCTGAACGGCGTTCGCTCCAACTTCCGCGCAGAAGGCAAAGCCCGCAAAGACATCCACAACATCACACCGCTTGACGATCATTGGCATTCGATGATCATCAACTACGATCGCGACGGAATGATGACGGTTTTCCGTGACGGCAAACAGGTAGGACAGGCGAACATCGCTGATAATGCCGGTGCGTCCATTGACGCGGGCAATCTTGTTGTCGGCGCTGACGGCTATCTTCGCAAGGGTCTTAGCGACGGGTATTTTGACGAACTGACGATTGCGCGCGGTCTGATGGATACCGCAAATGCCCGCAAGGAATATGCCGAAGGCATTTCCGGCTACGCCATCCGACATGGAAAAAGCGTGATCGAAAAAGCGGAAAGCCTTGAATCGATCAATACAGCGGTGCTCGATGCCGCAAAAGAAAAACAGTCCGCGCTCGAAGCGCTGCTTGCTTCAGGCGGGGATGAAGAAATCATCACAGCGGCAGAAGCGCTGGTGAATGCATGCGATGCAGTCGAGACCGAAATGGAAAAAGACCCGCTCAAGGATGTGACGGTGCTCCAGGCTTCTTTCGATGGAAACGCGGAGGACGCGTCCGGCAGAGGCAACCATGGAACCATTATCGGCGAGCCTGAATTTGTCGAGGGTATTCATGGCGATGCGATTCACATCGTCAATTCCAACGGAGGAACGACCGAAACCGCAAAACAGTACGTTGATTTCGGAAACGGCGATGACTTCAAGTTTGGTGCAGATGATTTCTCACTCAAATTCTGGACACGCACGCCAAATGGCGGAGCCGAGGGCGGAAGCATTGTTTCCAATAAAGACTACCAATCCGGCGGCAATACCGGTTTCCAGGCTTCCTATTTCGCCAATGGCTGCCGCATGAATTTCCGTGCGGACGGTAAAGGACGCAAGGATATCTACAACATCGTGCCGCTTGACGACCATTGGCACTCGGTGATCATCAACGTTGACCGCGATGGAAAAATGACCGTCTTCCGGGATGGCAAGAAAGCCGGCGAAAGCAATATCGCCGACAGTACCGGCGCATCCATCGACGCGGGAAATCTTGTTGTCGGCGCCGACGGCTTTTTCTGTAAAGGAATCAGCGAGGCTTCGATTGACGAACTGTCTGTCACACGCGGTCTGAGCGATACGACCGATGCGCGCAAAGACTATGCCGAGGGCATTTCCGGCTATGCCATCAAGTACGCAAAACGTCTGATTGCGGATGCCGAAGTGTACGCGCCGGCTGACCCTGCTTTGCTCGATGCCGCCAAAGAGAAACTTTCCGCACTTGAAAATGTCATGGAAAGCGGAACATCCGATACGAAAGCAGCGGCAGCTGAAGCGCTTGTCAGCGCGATCGACGCCCTGAAAGCGTCGATGCCCGAATACGATCCTGAACTGATGCTTTCAGTCAGCTTTGATGAAGAAAATGCCAACGATGAGTCCGGACGCGGCAACAACGGAACTGTTCATGGAACGCCCGTGTTCGAAGACGGCATTTCCGGCAAAGCGATCCGTCTGGCCAATTCCGTATACGGAACGGAAACCGTTGCTGATCAGTGGGTGGATTTCGGAAATAAAGATGATTTTAAATTCGGTACCAAAGATTTCTCGTTCTCCCTCTGGTATAAGGAAAACAAAGACAACCGCGAATGCGCCATCATCGGAAACAAGGACTGGACAAGCGGTTCGAATGTCGGCTGGAACCTTGGCATTATCGGCTCCGGTCTGCGTATGAACTTCACGCCCGCAGGCGCAAGCCGCCAGGATATCCAGTACGGCTTCCTGGATGATGCCGCATGGCACCATCTGGCAGCCAACATTGATCGCGAAGGCAATATGACGCTGTATGTCGATGGCGTTGAATCCGGCACCCGCGATCTGTCCGGCTATGCAGGAAAATCCATCGATACGCTCGGCCTTGTTCTTGGTGCCGATGCCAATGGACTCTATGGTCTGCAGGATGGCACCATCGATGAAATCACGGTGTACAACCGTCTGATGAGCGTTGAAGAAATTCAGAAACAGCAGCGGGCAGGCGCTCTGGTCGTTGCGATCGCCGAAGCGCGCGAACTGATCAAGGATGATACATCCAAACGCGCGCAGAACTATGGCGCGGCGATCGACAAGATCGCGGCGCGTCTGGATGACGGCGAAGATGTCGACGAGCTGTTTGTTGATCTCTCGCTTGCAAAACAGGCGTACGAAGACACGTTCAAAGATCCGCTGATTGTCTTCAACGTTCTGTCCGATACCCATATCGGCGCGCCTTTGAGCAATCCGCAGGCGAAAAACCTCAAAGACGCCGTGGATGATATCGAATATTTCAGCCCGAATTCTTCCGCTCTGATGATCCCCGGCGACTTGACCGACGGCGGAAGCGCGGAACAGTTCGATCTGTTCTTCGATATTATGAAATCCTCGAGCGCGCATCCGATTGTGGCGCTTGGAAACCATGACGTTCGCTGGCTGTGTTCCGGTGCCGATCGCAATCCGGAAACCGGTCTGCAGATTCCGACATGCATCGAGGGCACATCACCCTTCGCGCAGCGCTACCTTAAAGGCAACCGTCAGTTCATGCCTGAAGACACTCCCGAAGGTCAGCTCTACTTTGATCAGTGGATCAACGGCTACCATTTCATTACGCTGAACACGGAAAAAGACCTGAAAGACCAGGCGTATATTTCCGATGCGCAGCTTGACTGGCTTGAACAGGTTCTTGAAGGTTCTGAACCCGGCAAGCCGATCTTCATGCAGATTCACCAGTGCTTCGAAGGCACTTCCGACTACCATGAAGGCGACCTCATCGGCGGAGAAGCCGAAGCGCGTCTCAAAGAAATTCTGAAAAACTATCCGCAGAGCGTCATCTTCACCGGTCATACCCATTCCGGTAAAGATCTCGTTGGCGTATACGACCGCGAATTCGGTCACACCGTCGACACGCCCTGCTTCTACTACCAGACACATGGCGACAAGCAGGCGCAGATCGGTTATCAGGTCTACGTCTATGAAGACGACATCATCGTCCGTCAGCGCGACTTCGCCAACGATACATGGCTCGATGACTACAACTTCCACATCAATCTCGATGCCAAAGATCCGACCAGCGACGAAAACGACATTCCGCTGGATGGCTTGAGCGCCACAGCTGGAAGCGAACAGTCGACCAGCGGCAGCGAAGGTCCGGTATCCAACCTGTTCGACAATGACACATCAACCAAATGGCATACCAAATACGGTGCAGGTTCCACCACAATGGCCGATCGCTGGGTGCAGGTTGATCTGGGCGGAAATGACTGGGTAACCGGTGTTCGCTATCTGCCCAGAAAAGATGGCGGAAGCAACGGAAATATCCTTGCCGGTGAAATCCAGATTTCCAAAGACGGTGAAAACTGGACAACCGCCGCTGAATTTACATGGAAAGACAATGCGTCCTGGAAAAATGTTTCCTTCGCGCCGGCAGAAGCCCGTTATGTACGTCTTGTCCCGACCAAAACACATGGCGAATACGCCTCCGGCGCGGAACTGCGCATCACGCATGCCGTGCTTGGCGAGCGTGAAAAACTTGAAGCTGTTCTGAGCGAAGCGCGCGCCATTGAAGGCGATCGCTATACCGAGGAAAGCTTCGCCGCTCTTGTTGCCGCCATTCAGGCTGCACAGTCCATTCTGGACAAAGAAGGTGCATTGGATGAAGAGTTCATTGCCACACGTGAAGCGCTCAATGACGCCATGAACAAACTTGTTGAAGCCGAACTCGTGCGCATCGCTTCCTTCAACATCGCCGCCGGCAAGAAACCTGATCTTGCCGCAATCAACGCGCAGATGCAGAAAGACGAAATCGACATTGCCGGTCTGCAGGAAATCGACATGTTCAACTCCCGCAACAACTACGACATGCTTGAACGTCTTGGCGAAAGCGGCGTCTATACCTACAACCACTTCCAGAAAGCCATTGACTTTGGCGGAGGCGGATACGGTATCGGTACAGTTTCCTCTGTTCCCATGAAAGACTCCACCGGCGGATCCTACAGCACGGTAGTCGGTGAAAACCGCGTATGGCAGAGAAACATCGTGGAAATCGAAGGCCATGAACTCGCGCTGTACAATACGCACCTCGCCTGGGAAAACGTGCCTGACCGCGCTAAACAGATCGAAGAACTGATTCGCGTTGTCAATGCCGACCCCACGCCCTACAAAGCGATCACCGGCGACTTCAACACCGACCAGTACCACTACGAGTTCTACCCGTTCCTGGAAGACTTCAACATGGCCAACGGCTACAACGGCGAATGGTTCAACACCTTCAATGGTGTAGACAGCTCCATGCAGATTTACTCTATCGACAACATCATCACGACCCGCAACCTGCGTCTGACGGAGATGGGTGTCGAAGAGAACAAGCTTTCCGACCACAATATGCTGTGGGCAGAATTCGAATTCCTCGATGAGGAAAAGGCTTCGAACCAGCGTCTGATTTTCGCTAAACAGGATGCTGAAGACCTGCTTGCCACCGAACCCGACTACGTGCCCCAAGCCTGGCTTGATGATCTGCGCGCATCGCTTGATGAGGCACGCAATGTCATCGCCAACGAAAACGCATCGCAGGAAATGATCGATGCAGCGCTTGAAGACCTGCTTTCCAAGACGGATCGCATTACGGCGCCGGCAGACAAATCCGCGCTTGACGAAGCGATCGAACAGGCACGCGCGCTTGACGAAGCAGACTATACGAGCGAAACATGGGCTGCTCTTGCCGAAGCTCTCGATGCGGCTGTCGCTGTAAGCGAAAAAGCCGACGCCACCGCACTTGAAGTGTTCGATGCGGAAGCAGCGCTGAATGCCGCAATCGAAGCGCTCGAACCTGCAAATCCGGATCAGCCGATCAGCCTGAACATTCTTGAATTTGTTCTGAGCTTCGCAAATACACTCAATGCAATCGAGTTCAACGAAGCAGACGGCAGCTTTACACGCTTTGAAGCGACACGCGAAAAGGCGCAGTCTGTCAAAGACGATCCCGCAAACCAGAATGCGGTGGATAAAGCGGCTGGCGAACTCAACGAAGATCTGCTTGAACTTCGCCGCAAACCTGATCCCGAATATCTGGAAAAGCTCTACAGCGAGATCAACAAGTAGAACAGTTCCTGTTCTTCTCGGGTTATCGTCAGATCATGGACGCTAACTATTGTTAAGCATCAAAACGCAATCGACCGGTCCGCACCGCATGGTGCATGGACCGGTCTTTTGCGTCAGGAAAGCAGAATATGGAAATGCCGAAAATTACGGGTACATATGAAGAATGAACGAAATCAGAGAAGGACGCAGAATATGAAAGATGGATATGGTGACGTTTATGGCGCATGAAGACATTTCTTTGAAATTTTTACGATAAGGATGAAAAACAGTCTTTTGAACAGAAACTGTCTGGAAGGATCAGATGATTCTTTTTATTGAAGAAAACCGGGCGCGTTTGTTAATGCAAAGTAACAAAACGACTTAATATAAAGCGGATTTTTACTTTTCTGCTTAGCTGTTTGTGAGTATTGACGGTTCTGGAAAAACTTGTGAATTTGTGCCATATGATAGGAATGCGGTTACATATGCATAATGTAACAACTCAAAAGAGACTCAAAACAAGAGAAAAAGAAAAGGAGAAAACATGAAGTTCAGAAAATTTGCGGCGGCAATGCTTGGAACCATGATGATGGTTACCCAGACAATGCCCGCAGCGGCGGCTGAATCCGATGAACTGCTTCATCTGACGTTCGATGAAGAAAACGTTCAGGATTCCAGCGGAAAGAACAACCATGGAACGGCACACTCGGTCGGCTATACCAAGGGTATCCTTGGCAAAGCGGCGCACATTGTGAATGCCAATGGAAGCTCAACTGAAAAAGGCACCAGCTATATTGATCTTCCGTCTTCCATCAAGCTGGGCACGAACGATCTGACCGTTTCGCTCTGGTACAAAACAGGAACCGGCGATGAAAACGGCGGCGCGATTTTCGGAAACAAAGACTACGATTCCGGGGCGAATGACGGATTTGTAATCGGAAGCTTCTCGAAAAATATCCGCGCGAACTTTGCATTCAACAGAAACCGCAAAGACAACACATTCGGTCACGTCGATGACCAGTGGCATCATCTGGCGGTAAGCCTTGATCGCGACGGCGACATGACCACATACGAGGATGGCGTCAAAAAAGGATCGGTGAGCATCGCCGAGTTTAAAGACAGCTCCCTCGATCTCAACACGCTTCGCATCGGCGCGGATGGCGTGCAGACCTATGCGCTTAACGACTCTCTCGTCGATGAAGTGCAGCTGTTCAGTTCCGTAAAATCCGCAAGCGAGATCAAAGCGCTTTACGATGAAGTGCATGATCAGGTGTTCGGCGAAGATCTGAGCGGCAAGACCGTTCTTCACGCGGCATTTGAAGGAGACGGCGCTGATGCCTCCGGCCGCGAAAACCATGGAACAGTTGTCGGAGAACCTGAATATGTCGAGGGTATTTCCGGCAAAGCGCTTCATATCGTCAACGACAACGGATCAACTTCGCAGACTGCCAAACAGTACATTGATTTCGGCAGCGAACGCGATCTGAAATTTGAAGACAAGGATTTCTCGCTGAAATTCTGGACCCGCTCGCCGGAAGGCGCATATGAAGGCGGCGCGCTGATTTCCAATAAAGACTTTGAATCCGGCGGAAATGTCGGCTTCAACATGGGCGTTTTCCACAATGGATACCGCTCCAATTTCAGAGCAGAAGGGCAGAATCGCAAGGATATCTGGAATGTTGTGCCTCTGGATGATCAGTGGCATGCAATGATCGTCAACTACGACCGCGACGGCTTGATGACGGTTTACCGCGATGGCGTCAAAGTCGGTGAAAGCGATATTTCCGATGGCGCAGGCACCACAATCGATGCTGGTCATTTTGTGGTCGGCGCTGACGGATACTTCACATACGGCGCGGACGATGCCTATATCGATGAACTGTATGTCACGCATGGTCTGAGCGATACGACAAACGCGCGCAAAGAGTATGCCGACGGTCTTTCCGGCTATGGCATCAAATACGCGACACGTCTGCTCAAAGATGCCGAAACATTCAAACCGAAAAATCCGGCCCTGATCGACGCGGCGAAAGAAAAGCTCGATGCGCTCAATGCCATTGGCGAAAACGGAACAGCCGATCAGAAAGCTGTTGCGGCTGAAGAGCTTGTCAAAGCGGCAAACGCTCTGGAAGATTCGATGCCTGAATACGATCCCGATCTGATGCTTCGCGTCAGCTTCGATGAATCGAACGCCGCCGATACATCCGGAAGAGGTCATAACGGAACCATCCACGGCACACCTGTCTATGAAGAAGGCATTTCCGGCAAAGCGATCCGTCTGGCCAATGCCGTATACGGCACGGAAACCGTTGCTGATCAGTATGTTGATTTCGGCAACCAGGACGACTTCAAATTCGGCGCAGACAATTTCTCGTTCTCCCTCTGGTATAAGGAAAACAAAGACAACCGCGAATGCGCCATTATCGGAAACAAAGACTGGACCAGCGGTTCGAATGTCGGCTGGAACCTTGGCATTATCGGTTCCGGTCTGCGCATGAACTTCACACCCGCAGGCGCCAGCCGCCAGGATATCCAGTACGGTTTCCTGAATGATGCCGCATGGCACCATCTGGCTGCCAACATCGATCGCGAAGGCAATATGACGCTGTATGTCGATGGCGTGGAATCCGGCACGCGCGATCTTTCTTCTCTGACGGGAAAATCGATCGATACGCTTGGACTTGTTCTTGGCGCCGATGCCAACGGTCTGTATGGTCTGCAGGATGCGACCATTGACGAACTCAATGTGTACAAGCGTCTGATGACCACCGAAGAAATCGAAAAACAGGCACGCGAGGGCGCGATTGCGGCTGCGATTCGCGAAGCGCGTGAATCGGTAAAAGACGATACATCCAAACGCGCCGATGCGTACCGCATTTCTCTGGACAAAATCGAAGAGCGCCGAAACAGCGGCGAAACCATCGACAAGCTGCTTGTCAGTCTCTCTCTTGCCAAAGAAGCCTACGAAGACACCCTGAATGATCCGCTCATCACATTCAACGTTCTCTCCGACCCGCATGTCGAAGGAAGCCAGAGCGGTCAGCAGAATAAAAACCTCAAAGACGCGCTCGATGACATCGAGTACCTCAACCCCAATGCCGCAGCGATCATGTTCCCCGGCGACTTGACCAACGGCGGCGGAGCCGATCAGTACGAAGCATTCTTCGATCTGATGAAAGGCTCGGCGATCCACCCGATCGCAGCGCTTGGAAACCATGACGTGCGCTGGCTGTGCTCGTCCGAAGACAGCAATCCCGCAGGTCTGCGCATTCCGACATGCGTAGCCGGAAAATCGCCGTTTGCCCAGCGCTATCTCAAAGGCAACCGTCAGTTCATGCCCGAAGACACACCGGAAGGCCAGCTGTACTACGATCAGTGGATCGGCGGCTACCATTTCATTACGCTCAACACGGAAGAAGACCTCAAAGACCAGGCTTCGCTTTCCGATGCCCAGCTTGACTGGCTCGAAAAGATCCTGGAAGGCTCCGAACCCGATAAACCGATCTTCCTTCAGATCCATCAGGCGTTTGAAGGCACCGCGGACCATGAAGAACTTGACGTCATCGGCGGCGAGTGCGAAGTGCGTCTGAAAGAAATCCTCTCCAAATATCCGCAGAGCGTTATTTTCACCGGACATATCCATACCGGTAAAGACATGATCGATGTCTACGACCGCCCCTATGGACATGCGGTGGATACACCCTGCTTCTATTACCAGTCCTATGGCGACAGCCAGGCGCAGATCGCCTACCAGGTATCTGTTTATGAAGATGATATCGTTATCCGCCTGCGCGACTTCGCCAACGATGTATGGCTGGACGACTACACCATGCACGTCAACCTCGATGCGAAGGATCCCTCGGATACCGCAGACGATGTTCCTGTTGATGGCCTGACCATCACAGCCGGAAGCGAAGAAAGCACAACCGGCGGTGAAGGTCCTGCCGCAAACCTGTTTGACAGTGACCGCTCCACCATCTGGCATACCCGCTACAACCCCGACTACGCGCCCATGAACGAGCGCTGGGTTCAGGTTGATCTGGGCAAAAACGACTGGGTAACCGGCGTTCGCTATCAGCCTCGCGCCAATGGACAGAACGGAAATATCCTTGCCGGTGAAATCCAGGTATCCAAAGACGGCGAAACATGGACAACCGTCAGCGAATTCACATGGAAAGACAGCTCCGCATGGAAATCCGCGACATTCAAACCGGTTGAAGCGCGCTACGTACGTCTTGCGCCGACAAAGACACATGGCGAATACGCTTCCGGTGCAGAGCTTCGCATCACGCATGCTGTTCTGAGCGAAAAAGCAAAACTTGAAGCTACTCTTGAAAACGCCCGCGCCATTGAAGGCGATCGCTACACCGAAGAAAGCTTCGCCGCTCTGGCTGCTGCCATCAAAGCCGCGCAGTCCATTCTGGATAAAGAAAACGTGACAGACGACGAGCTTGCCGCAGCACGCGCAGAACTTGAAAAGGCAGTGAACAGCCTGGAAGAAGCCGAACTCGTGCGCATCGCTTCCTTCAACATCGCCGCCGGCAAGAAACCT
>CAOKFJ010000043.1 GCA_948467695.1 uncultured Allobaculum sp.
AAAAATTCCGCGATATACGGGGGCTAATTAGTCCCGGAATCGCGGAATTTATCGTATAGAAGTTCTGCAGTCAGAGGGTCTGTGAGCAGTCGGCAGGAATAATCGGCAGAAGATTCTGACGTATGGCAAATACGAGAGGGTAAGTGTTTAGAGGCTCAAGGGAGATGGTTGCATGAAAATGAAAAAATGGATGTGGAGACTGATTGGATTTGGCATTCTTGCCATTCCGTTTATCATCGCCTTCCAGTCGACGACCTGGGCGCTGATCCTGGTTCTTCTTGAAGTGATCGGTCTTGCAGGACTGGTGTTTCTGCTTGATTTTGCGACGTTCAACACACAGGTTCCCTGGGGAATTCCCGCTGTGATTCATGCCAATGATATGAAGCATCTGCGCAATGACGACAGGGAATACATGGAATGGATCGAGCGCGAGGGCGAACATCTGTATGTGGAAGAGAAGAAGGGCTTTGTTCAGCAGGCAGTCTACCTGGAGCATCCAAATCCAAAAGGTCTGGTGTATTTGTGCCATGGTTATGGCGATTACGGCTGCCAGAGCGTCGCACTTCCTGCCAGACGGTTTTATGAAGCGGGATATTCCATCTTCCTGCCTCGTTCGAGAGGATTCGGATCGAAAGACGGTCACTGGACAACCATGGGCGTACTCGAAAGAGGCGATCATATCGAGTGGCTTGAGCGCATCTCAAAACGTTTTCCCTATGCCGATATCTATCTGTATGGCGTAAGCATGGGGGCTGCAAGCGTAATGAATCTCTGCGACTATGAGAACAGCCAGATCCGGGGAATTATCGAAGACTGCGGCTATCTTTCGCTTGCCGATCAGCTGAGCCACTCCATGACGGTCGTCATCGGGGCGGACCAGTTTCCTCTCTATCCGCTTACGCGTCTTCTAGTGGGCTTCTATCCCGGTTTTGATATGCACGGCATGGATGTGCGCGAAAAACTCGGACGCAGTCTGTATCCGCTGATCGCTTTTCATGGCAGGCAGGACGATTTTGTGCCTTTTGAAAATCTTGAACTTGTTAAGCGTTATGCCGGGAAGCATCTTGAAGAAGCTATAGCGGTCGATCAGTGCGTACATTGCCAGAGCTATCTGAAAGACCAGGCGTATTTTTCTAAGATTGAGCAGTTTATGGCGCGCCACGCGTCGAGCGCAAAAGCGAAATCAGACGAATATCATTCAGACGAGTACAATGAAGAAGACAAAAACAGCCTCATAGAATGGAGTGAATGATATGGCTTGTACAACAATTCTTGCAGGCAAAAAAGCAACCTGCGACGGCGCGACGATGATCGCGCGAAATGACGACAACCCTAACGGAACCTTTACCGTAAAAAAATATCGTGTTGTGTCCCCAGAAGAGCAGCCTAGACTCTACAAATCGGTGCTCTCCCATGTCGAGATTCCTCTTCCCGACAATCCCATGCGCTATACCTGCACACCCAACGCTGATCCCTCGATCAAAGGCGTATGGGCGGCTGCCGGCATTAACGAAGCCAATGTCGCAATGACGGCAACTGAAACCATCACATCGAATGTGCGCGTGCTTGGCGCCGATCCGCTTGTGGAGTACGAACCCGCACACGATGGACAGCCGGAAAAAGCCGGCGGTATCGGCGAAGAAGATATCGTCGTTCTCGTTCTGCCCTATATCCGCTCGGCACGCGAAGGCGTAAAGCGTCTTGGCGCTCTGCTTGAAGAATACGGCACATACGAGATGAACGGCATCGCTTTTGCGGACCGTGATGAGGTGTGGTATCTCGAAACAGTCGGCGGACATCACTGGATTGCCAGCCTGCTTCCGGATACATGCTACGCCGTTCTGCCCAACAGCTTCGGAGAAGACAACTTCCATCTTGAAGACGCGCTCTCCAATCAGGAACGCTTCATGTGCTCCCCGGATCTGAAAACTTTTATCGATGAGAATCATCTGACGCTTACCGACAACGGAGTCTTCAACCCCCGCCTCGCGTTCGGCAGCCACAGCGATTCCGACCATGTCTACAACACACCGCGCATGTGGTACGGTCAGCGCTATTTCAACCCGACAACAATCAAATGGGATGGCGAAGACGCGCAGTTCTCGCCGCTCAGCGACAATATGCCCTGGTATCGCAAACCGGAACATCTGATCACGATCGACGATGTGAAATACGTTCTCTCTTCCACATTCCAGGGAACACCCTATGATTCCTACGGTTCTTCTTCCACCGCAAAACTCTTCCGTCCGATCGGCATCAACCGCACATCGTTCCTTTCTGTTGCGGCGATCCGCGACGATGTGCCTGAATCGGCATGCGCGGTCGAATGGTTTACTTACGGATGCAACGTGTACAACGCGCTTGTGCCGCAGTTTACCAATGTGCGCCGCACACCGGATTACTTTGCCAATACGACGCTTGAAGTCAGCACCGACAACTTCTACTGGACCAACCGTCTGATCGGCGCGCTCGCTGATCCGCATCACGCTCAGACCATTATCCATATCGAGCGTTATCAGGAAAGCGTCGGCGGAAAGGGAAGAGCGTTGGTCAATGAAGCGCTTCGTCATGTGCATGAACATGAAGACGATATCCAGACATATCTTGAATCGATCAACCAGCGCATTGCGGATATGGTCAAGAAAGAAACGCTGAAACTGCTCAACGATGTGCTTTACACATCGTCCATGAACATGAAAAACAGCTTCATGCGCTCCGACCAGTAAAACGCACCGACAAAACAGAAAAACCATAGATCAAAAAACAGGATGGAAAATCCTGTTGCGCAATACAGAATCGTCATATACAAAACAGATTTCTTTATGCACCTTGGATAATGCAGATATGTCCGAGGTGCATTTTTTTCTATGCGGGAATCGGGTTTTCAAAAGAGAAGCGGTGCAGGGAAAGGTCAAAAGAATCTGCGGCACGAAGAACTGCATGAATAAGGGAAACAGAAAAACGGGGAAGACTTTTCGTCTTCCCCGGTCAGGGTCTGGATATCTGTTGATTGTGTGCAGGCGATCTGCAGGCCGGCTTTCTGTTCCCTGTTTGTTGTCCGTTGCGCCATCAGGTCTTCGCCCTAGGCCGGCTCTTGATTTTGAACAGTTCAGCTTCCTTTGTTCTTTTCAGCTTCAGCTTCCTCCAGTGTTACCGGTAAGAATCCCTGCTTGAATTGTATTGCTTACGGGCTTTCTTCCGTCTGTTTCGCACGTTTGGAACTTGACGAGATATTGTGCTTTATCTTTGCTCCTGCCTTAAGCAGCTCTTCCGGATCTGTTTCAGATTTCTTTGACGCCCGCTGTTCTTTTCGTATCGAACGATGCTCTTTTTTAAGGAGCTTTAGTGGAGCGGCTTCGCCTTTCCGGCTGCTGCACGGATGCTGTGACCTTCGTCCAATAACTCCGGTCGCTTGAAGAGAGTGCCTGTTTAGTTTTCGTTTCTTGAAATCAGGAGAGATGATTTTAACGTCTTGTCTGACGCGCCTGTGATATCCTCCTTTACCCTGTTTTTTGGAATTCAGCTTTCGCTGTCTTCCTGCACCCATAGAATACCAGACTATTTCAAGGACAGAAGAGGCTTGTCCGTATTGGACGCTAAGGTGTCCGTGTTGGTTTTTGAGATCGTTTCGCAGGGAAATCAGGTGTCTTCTGCCATGTTTTTTTCTTCGCTATGCCGTATGGACAGCTGCACGAACGAAAAACCAGAGCGCTTTTGAGCGCTCTGGTCGTTTTGAAATATATTTTTCGATGTAATTCTGCTGAATTTTCCGCAGCGAAATTTCGATTATTTTTTGTTTACAGGAATGGCGTCGAGAGAATCCAGACCGGGTTTGAGTTCTTCATCAGTGGGAATGTAGTCCTGCATTTCTCCATTGTTGAATTTCTCGTATGCATACAGATCGAAATAGCCGGTGCCGGTCAGACCGAAAAGGATGGTCTTTTCTTCGCCGGTCTCTTTGCATTTGAGCGCTTCGTCGATGGCTACGCGAATCGCATGGGAACTTTCGGGAGCGGGAAGAATACCTTCGACGCGCGCAAACATTTCTGCGGCTTCGAATACGGAAGTCTGTTCAACGGAGCGGGCTTCCATGAGGCCTTCATGATACAGCTCGGAAAGAACCGAGTTCATGCCGTGATAGCGCAGACCGCCGGCGTGGTTGGCGGAAGGGATGAATCCGGAACCAAGCGTGCACATCTTGGCCAGCGGAGTCACCATGCCGGTATCGCAATAGTCATAGGCGTATTTTCCGCGGGTGAGGGAAGGACAGGATGCGGGTTCGACGGCGATGAATTTGTAGTCCTGTTCGCCGCGAAGCATCTGACCCATAAACGGAGAAATCAGACCGCCGAGGTTCGATCCGCCGCCGGCGCAGCCGATGATGATATCGGGGACGACATTGTATTTGTCGAGGGCAGCTTTGGCTTCCAGACCTATGATGGACTGGTGCAGCAGAACCTGGTTGAGCACGCTTCCAAGCACGTAGCGGTAGCCGTCGGTTTTGGTGGCGACTTCAACCGCTTCGGAAATGGCGCAGCCAAGCGACCCGGATGTGCCGGGATGTTCTTCAAGGATCTTGCGTCCGATTTCCGTTGTAGCGCTAGGTGAGGGAGTGACGTTCGCACCGTATGTGCGCATGACTTCACGGCGGAACGGTTTCTGTTCATAGGAGCATTTCACCATGTATACATTGCACTCAAGATCGAGATAAGCGCATGCCATGGAAAGAGCTGTACCCCACTGACCGGCGCCGGTTTCAGTGGTTACACCGCGAAGCCCCTGCTTTTTGGCGTAGTAAGCCTGAGCGATGGCGGAGTTGAGTTTATGCGAACCGGATGTGTTGTTGCCTTCGAATTTGTAGTAGATCTTGGCGGGTGTTTCGAGTTTTTTCTCCAGACAGTACGCGCGCACTACAGGGGAGGGGCGGTACATTTTATAGAAATCGAGGATTTCCTGCGGAATGGGAATCTCGCGGTTGTCGTTGTCGAGTTCCTGCGCAACGAGTTCTTCGCAGAATACTTCGCCGAGCTCTTCGGCTGTCATGGGTTCGAATGTTTTGGGATTGAGCAGCGGCGCCGGTTTGATCGGCATATCCGCGCGGACGTTGTACCAGGATTTGGGAAGTTCGTCTTCAGAGAGATAGATCTTGTAGGGAATGACTTGTTCAGACATGTGGTTCTCCTTTCCTGATGCCGCCTGTATCTGCAGTGATGGATGATCGTTTACCGATGGCACGAGACTGCCAGGGGTTCGGCAATCGCCTGACAAAGCCACGCAAATAGCGCAAGGCTGCGGCGCTGTGCAAGGCAGGGCGGTATCAAAGAATATCCTTTTCCTTATATCAAAGTCGAAAACCGTTCGCAAACGGTTACTGAAAACAAAATGATTTGTTTCATTATTTGCATGAAAGCGGAATGGATCGCCTGTATACAATGCAAAAGGATATTCGTTCAGATTCAGTGAATAGTATGCGGGAAATAAAAACCGGCAGAAGAATCAAGGTTCTTCTGCCGGTGAAAGTAGTAAATGTTCGTCAAAGCGTATCGAGAGGTATGGAGATATCCGCTGGACGATTAATCTTCTTTTTTGTCAGCTTTTTTGCGGTGGCATGCGCACTCTTTGCCATCGAAGCAGTACGTGCACAGCTTGCATTTGGGCAGACCGATCGATTCGATCATGTCGTCGAGACGGTGGTAGCGCAGGGAAGTGAATCCGGAGAATTTGCGGATTTCTTCAAGCATATTTGCGTAGCGTTCGCTGTCCGGATTGGCATAGTCGGCAAGCACTTCAGCGCTGACTTCGCCGCCTTCAAGTTTGGCGATGACGCGGCGTGTGATCAGATCCATTTCGGATGTCGAGCGCGAGAAGTTCAGGAATTTGCATCCGTACATGATCGGGGGGCACGCCGGGCGGACATGCACTTCTTTTGCGCCGGAATCGTACAGGAACTTGGATGTGTTGCCAAGCTGTGTGCCGCGCACGATCGAGTCATCGATCAGAAGCAGACGGCGGTCTTCGATCATTTCGCGAACCGGAATCAGTTTCATGCTGGCGATGCGGTTGCGCTGCGTCTGGCTGGTCGGCATGAAAGAGCGCGGCCATGTCGGTGTGTATTTGATAAACGGACGAGCATAGGGAATGCCGGTCGCGTTGGCATAGCCGATGGCGTGAGCAACACCGGAATCGGGCACGCCGGCAACCGAGTCGACATCGACATTGTCGCGGCGCGAGAGAATGCTTCCGCAGCGGTTGCGCATCTGTTCAACGTTTACGCCTTCATATGTGGATGTGGGGTAGCCGTAGTATACCCAGAGGAAGGAGCAGATCTGCATCTCGTCTCCGGGAGCTTTCATCTGAATGACTTCATTCGGGGTGATAAAGGCGATTTCACCAGGACCGAGATCACGGTCGTGATGATAGCCGAGGTTCAAAAAGGAACTGCTTTCGAATGCGCAGCAGTAGCCTTCTTCTTTTTTACCGATGATGATCGGTGTGCGGCCAACGCGGTCGCGCGAGGCGTAGATTCCATCGGGCGTAAGAAGAAGGACAGAAAGCGAACCTTCAACCTTATCCTGCAGAAAGCTGAGCCCTTCGACAAAGCTGTCTTTCTGGCAGATGAGCGAAGCGGCAAGTTCGGTCGGGTTGATATCGCCAGTGCTCATTTCATAGAAATGGCTCATGCCGTTTTCAAAGCAGAGTTCAGTGAGTTCATCGATGTTATTGATTTTTCCTACGGTGGTGATCGCGAAGGATCCAAGTTTTCCGTGGATCAGAAGAGGCTGTGCTTCGTAGTCCGAAATGCAGCCGATGCCGAGATTTCCATCGAACGAATCGAGGTCCCCGTCAAATTTTGTACGGAACGGTGTGTTCTCAATGTTGTGAATCGAACGGGTAAATCCATTCTCACCGTGTACAACCATGCCCGCGCGGCGAGTGCCAAGATGGGAATGGTAGTCTGTTCCGAAAAACAGATCGAGTACACAGCTGCTGTTTAAAGCTGTTCCAAAAAAACCGCTCATTTTTTCCTCCTGTCCTGCATTGTGGTTTCATGACGGTCAGAATGTGAAATGAATATAGGAACCGTCTCAGTCAGGACACACGTCATTTTACTCAAGTACGTGCGCTTGGCACGTATTTGTGGGCAAGCGCGATGCTTTCGATGGCGATTTGTACGGTTTATGCGTATACCGGGGAAGATGATGTTTTGTCATGCGCAAATCGTCTTTTTTAATTCGTTCAAAGTCAATTCAGATGGATTGTTTTTCAGAGAAAATGACAGTGCTTTCTTTTGCGGCAATCTTTACATACGCGCAAAAAAGTCCATACGACGGAATGGAGGACGAAAAAACAGAAAAGAGCGGAGATGCTCATGCCTTTAGGGACGATGTGCTGGTATAAGACAGAGGATGTGGGGACGCTTTTTAAAATTAGTAATTCAGTTAAAGATAAAAACGCGCAAAATGAAATTCAATCGTGAAAACGCAAAACTGGACATCTGTTATGCGCTTTTCAATGTTCGTTTAGAAAAGGTTTAGGATTAGCACATAAAAAAGGGCGTTTTCACTTGTAAGATATGGTCGAGGTGGTTGTATGAAATGTCAAAAGTGTTCCATGAACAACCCGGAAAGCGCCCGCTTCTGTGTCAGGTGCGGAGCTGTCCTGGGCAAACCGAAGAAAAAAAGCCTGAAACGCCGCTTCGGCTCGCTGCTTGTGAACACCATGATCATCGGTGTAACGCTTGTGGGCATCGGCATGGTGATTGCCGGAACAGACGCGCTTCTTCCTCGTGCGGGATCTGCGCATGTGGAAGACGAAATCGCCTATAACGAAACGGATACCTACATGGCGCAAGACGCTCCCTATGCGCTCGCTCCCGAGTCTGAGAATGCTCAGGCTGCTGCGGCGCCGGACGATGGGGCTGCAGTCGTGCAGGAAGATATTGTCAATGAAGATCAAGGCCATGCTCCTCTGGAAAACAACATAATAACGGAAAACGAAGTCACAAAAGAAGCTGCTCCCCGAATCGTTGGCGAGGCGAAAAATGACGGAACAGTTTTTGCCAATCGCAAGCCGATTGATCCGGATCAGATCTACAGCGAAAGCAACAGCGAACTCAAACTTCCCGGTTCGGGCGTTGTCCTCAATCTTATAGAGTATGAAAACATCCGCCTTTCCGATTACAAGGAAAACCCCATGTTCGTTCTGGAAGGTGAAAGCGATGATGGCCTGCTGATCTCCGTTTCGATTTCGCGAGTGGATGTAATGCCGCAGACACGCAGCGAAGCCATCGACACTTCCGATTCCGGGCTGTACTCGCGTATCGGCGGGCAGGAAGATCTTTACTACTATATTTATCGGCCGGCTGGTCTGACCGCCAATGGGTCGATTGTCGACTGCCAGAATGGCTGGATTACCCAGATCAGCATCACGGATCTCAATGATTCTCGTGAGGAAAACGATGCGTTTTCCAAAAATGCCTATAAAGCGCTCGTCAATCTTTTCAATGATTTCGAAGGGTGATTCATCCTGAAGAAGCTTTGTTCAAACAGTAAACTGCAGCCGGATGGTTTCGCTTTATGCGACCATCCGGCTTTCTGCGTTTTTGTATGTCTGGATAGATAAGGCAAGTTCTCAAAGACAGGCATCGCCATTGCATTCGTATATTGATCTGTTGACGAAGGCGAAGAAATCTGGAAAATACGACGTTCGTTTTACAATATAGAAAATCGGCGCTTTGTTTTGTGCATAGCTGCGCCATGAGAGGAAGGTTTATGAACAATACACAAGAGGACAGATTGAACGCGCCCCTGTATGTCGGCAGTCACGTGCTGATTGATGGCGATGTGCGCTTCGGTCAGGATGTATCGGTATGGCATAACGCGGTGATCCGCACGGAAGACGAACCGGTGCGCATCGGCGATCGCACAAATGTTCAGGACGGGTGCGTCATTCATACCGATGAAGGCTATCCGGTGACAATCGGAGATGATGTAACGATCGGTCATCGGGCGATTGTCCATGGCGCGACGATTGAAGACGGCGTGCTGATCGGGATGGGCGCGATTATCATGAACGGTGCGCACATTGGAAAGGGATCGATTATCGGCGCCGGTGCGCTGGTCAGCGAAAACAAAGTGATTGAAGCAGGCTCGCTGGCTCTTGGAATGCCAGCGCGCGTCGTTCGAAAACTTGGCGAGCAGGAGTATATCGCCAACCTCGCTTCCGCCGATCATTATGTGCGCATCGCTCGTCAAAAGCGGTTTGGAAAAGACGGAGAATAGGCGTATTGGACAAAGAAGACGAAGGATTGTCCGGGGATGCAAGATCGAGATATTGCAATATCGTTAGAACTTTGTGCGAAGACGAAACGTCCTGGATATGGCGGATACTGTCTTTCAAGTAGGAAAAAAGAACCGGATTTCGGACGCTAAGGGTACGAAACGGATGATGTTTACGGGATTGTTTTGCAGATAGGCGGTTTTTGAAATGCTTTGCTATAATGACGCAGGTCAGTCTGAAACTGACATAGGTGAAAAAGCGTTTGAACAAGCGTATTTTTCATGCGGAGGAGCATATGCTTGAAATTCGTACTGCACAGCTTGAAGATCTCGATCAGATCGCCACGCTCGAACAGCGCTGCTTTCTGCCCGAAGAAGCGGCAGGCAGAGAATCGATTCGAAACCGTCTGAAGACGTTTCCCAATCATTTCTGGCTGCTTGAACATAACGGCCTTCTTGTCAGCCTTGTCGACGGGATGGTTTCCGATCAGAAACATCTTTCCGACGAGATGTATGACGACGCGAAACTGCACGAAGAAGGCGGACGATACCAGATGATTTTCGGTGTGGAAACTGATCCGGACTACGCCGGACGCGGGTATGCATCGCTGCTGATGAAACAGGTCATCCGCGACTGTATCGATGATTCGCGCAAGGGAATCATTCTCCACTGCAAAGACGAATACATTCCGTTTTATGCAAAACTCGGTTTTGTTCTTGAGGGCGAAGCCGATTCGACCCACGGGGGAAAGAAATGGAACCTGATGGTCATGAATCTTGAACCACGTCTCTAGCATCGATTCAATCGATGCTTTTTTGCTTGCGTGCGCGAAGGTTGCGTCCTAAAATTTGAATTATCCTTCTTTGGGACGCGGGATGCTGATGCGAAAACACAGTCGAGCTGTGTTTTATATGCACGCTTTGCATGCGAAGATTCCCTCAATTCTATCTGTGGGACCCTACATTAAGATATGTTACATTATGGG